>JAUVAN010000016.1 GCA_030591725.1 Deltaproteobacteria bacterium | reverse complement strand
TCTGATGGCCCTCATGGTAGTGAAGGAAGGATCCGTCATGAGCGGTTTCTAGCCGTAAACACGAGGATTGGCAACGGCTTCATTTCCTGTTGTATCGTTTGTACAGGCTCTTGTAGTCCGCGTCGGATGCGGGGTTAATGGAGGTGATGGTGAGGGTCTTGCAGAGATCCTTGCCGTCGGCCCTCTTGCACAGTCCCACCAGGGCGCTCTTCAACTTTGCAGCCTGGGACTTCCCTTCGCCCATGACCACCACCGCAGGGGCAGGCACCGACGCGGAAGTGTAGATGACCTGTAGATCGCCCGCGAAGTCGAGTTCGCTCATGTGATCGACCACCGACCGGTCCACGATGGCGGCGTCGACCTTCCCGCGTACCACGTCACGAAGGGATTTCAACGGGCGCTTCTGGGATTTCAGGGTGAGGTCTCCAACGGCCAGCTTCCTGTCGAGAAGCACGTTGTGAACATATTTTTCATCGTGAACCACCGCCCCTGAAACGGTCTTCCCTGCAAGATCTGCAAGGCTCGACGGGCCTCCCTTCGCGGTGATCACGGAGTAGGTCTCCTGGCCGCGACCGTTTATCTCGACCTTTGCGATTACCTTCATTCCCATGGCCTTGTGATTACCCGCCAGAATGGACGGGCCCACGAGCGCAAGATCGGGTTTGTTGGCGATGAGCATTTTTACGGATTTGTTGCCGTCCGGCAGGTAGGTGCCCGTCATTGCTCCCTGCGCGAGAGCGAGCTTGCCCTCCAGATGACGCAGCATCTTGTCTATGTACGGTTGGGCCTGGGAGGAGGTCCCGGGAAACCCGGGAAGACAGAACAGCATATCCTTTACGCCCGCTGACACCGAGGCGGCCAACCCCAACATCATGGCTATCGCCAACACGATTCTCGGCGTATTTTTTCTCAAACGATCCTCCGATCCATCAATCACCACGCATCAGCGCCCGCTTTGTGAACGCGCTGTCCGGAATACCCTTGTTCACCTCGCAGCCGAGGAAGCGCATGATCGTCTTGGAGCCCGTGCGGTTATCGATGTAGGTAAAAACCGTGGTTATATAGATCACGCCGAACGATTTCCATTCGGTGCGTACCTGGGTCTTCACGACCTTGCCCTCACTGTTGTAGCTCTCCACTTTTTCCACGCCCTCGTGCTCCTTGGAAACGGTAACGATTTGCCTGGAATAACTGGTCTCGTTTCCGGCCTTTGGCTTGAGCTCGAGCACTCACACCTTGTCGTCCTGCCTGATTATCTTGGCGTGCCACCCCTCGGAAAGGGTACCCGCCGCCATCTCGTCAGGAGAGATGTCCGTACCCATGAAACCCTGGTGCCGCACGTGAGCCGCAACTCTGCGCACCCGTTTGTAGCTCGGCAGGTACACGTACATCAAACCGTCCGCAGTCGTGAGGAGCGACATGCCGCGAACATCGCCCGGCGCCGTGAACTTGACCAGCTTCTGGGTGAGGCCCTTGATCTTCGCAGTGAACTTGAGCGTTTTTATAATCTTTCCATCTCGAATGACCTCGATCTCCGCCTTGTAGGTTTGATCTTTGACGTCGGTCAGGTTGCTGTCCGCCTTGGCCAGCACATCTTCCACCTCGCCCGCGGCAACGTTCCCCGCCCATATCAACGTGACAATCAATCCGATGACTAAATGCTTGGTTTTCACCATCAACTCCTTTGTGTCTCTTCGAGTGTTTCGCGCTTCAATTCGAGCAACAATTCCTCCACATCAACCTCGCGTCAAGAGATCGTCCGAGAAATTTCTTCTTCCAGTATTCGACTACATCTCACGCTAACGTATTCAGCACGAACTCACGTACCATGAATTGTCTTTTAAACATGACCACTTGACAGCTTTCTCGTGGTTACCTAGCTTAAAGTTGTGTCAAAAAAGAGACGTCCATCCCATACCCGTGGCGATCTGATCCAGCCCATGTTCATCGACCGCTGGCCCAGGGGTATCACCTTCGACCGGGGCTTCCGGCTGATGGGCACACCCCTGGGGTTCGTGGGCTCCACCAACCCGGGTCTCCTCTTTCTATCGAGCATCGATGACCCCATCCCGGCCAGGGAATGCCGGGTGCTGTCCACGCCGTTCACCGCCGCCGCGATCGCGACGCAATCGCGAGGCCTCGATTCCCTTACTCTGGAATACCAGCGCAAGGTGCGCCTCGGCCGAATGGACATCCGACTGCTGTCCTCCGGTTTCGGACCGGGCGCGGCCCAGCTGGAGATCGGCTTCGGCAACCGCCGCATCCTGTACTGCTCCGGCGTTCGCCTGTCACCGCCGCTCCACTCTCCCGTGGCCGAAGTTCCCGGTTGCGATCTTCTCATACTCGACACCGCCCCCGCCGAACCCAGGCCTCCCTCCGCACGCACCTCCTCCAGACACCTGACCAAATGGATAACGGAGCAACTCGCAGGCGGACGGATCCCGACGGTGGTGTGCACAAACAACACGGCGGCTCTCGAAGCGGCCTGGATCCTCTCCAGGCTGGAATGCACGATCCACGTGAGTCGCCCGCTGTTCGAGATGCTTCGACGGGTGGAACCCATGGGGTTCGCCGTCCCGCGCATGGTCCGGCTCAACCAGACATGGCCCACCGAAGGCGCGGTGCTGCACATCGATCATCTCTGGCCGAAGAGCGCGTTCTTCGACAAGACCGGCGGCAGCGTGGCACACGTCGGCCCCGGACGCACGACGCCCCGCTGGGCGTCCATATCCTTCCGCCTCGGCGAGAAGGAAGATCGACCCGGATTGATCTCTTACATCAAACAGACCGGAGCATCACAGGTCGCCCTCGGCCCCGGTTGTGACGCGACCACCGCCTCCATGATCGACAAGGCCGGAGTCCGCGTACATCATGTAAAGAGCCCCACCCAGATGCCCTTGCCCCTGGATTGATCCGAAGGCGTTGACATCTTCGATGTGCAAATCTATATCTGCCCAACGCAAACGATAACAAAGCTTCATGAAAGGTGAGAAAATGATCGATGCGGTAAAAGAAAAACTCCTGGCAAAGGGAATGGAGCTGATGCAGTCTCCGACGGTTGCCAGGATGATGGAGAGCGAGAAGGCGGGGATCATCCTGGAAAAGGCAATGTCACTTCCCATAAAGTTCTCCGACGGGTGGAGGACACACAAGGAAAAACTCACGACGTTGCTGGAACTGGCCACCCAATCGGACGTCGACGACCTGAAGCGCGCCGTGGGGAGGATGGAAGATCTTCTGCGCGCCATCAAGAAGGAATCCGGAGACCTCATCAAGGAAACCGACACCGGCGACGACGACAAGGGGTCCGTCGTCAAATAGCGTGTCCGTCGATCCAGACATTTTCCGCAACAACCTCGACTCCTCGACAACCGACGGCTGTAACCTGTGCCCGAAACACTGCGGTGCGATACGCACGGATGGAGAGATCGGCCGATGCGGCGCCGGATCCAGGATCCGGAATTTGTCGACCACTCTTGAGCCACAGCGCCCATGAGCCTATACTGCGATTCGAACACACCCACACTGCGAGGAGAATTTCATGAACCAGGTCTATTTCATGTTCGTAGTTTTCGCGGCTGTCATCGCGCTGGCGATACCGGCCACGGCCCAGGATGATGGGCAAATGGGCTTTGGAGACATGGAAGAACCGGACCCCGGCGAAGAGGACGCGCAGGACAACGAGGAAGAAAGCGACGAGGACGCCTTCCTCGCCGGTGAGCAAACCGAGGAGGAAGAGGCTCTTGCAGCGCCGACCGAAGAGACGGGCACCGGCCTGCACGAGGATCCGGAAACAAAGTACTTCGCGGTGGGTCTGCGGTTGAGGTGGGTCATGATACCGGAGTGGTTTCTGGGCATGTTCGGTGTGGACATACAGACAAACGACGGCAGGCACCTCCTGATCAACAACGTGGGCATCGGCCCGGAGTTCACCTACCGCAAGGACGGTTTCGATATCACCGCAGCGATCTGGTACATGGGTCTCGGCTGGAAAGACACCGTGGCCTTCAAGGGGAGCGACGAAGACGGCGGCAGCTGGGAGGTGGTCAACAACGACCTCAAGGCGCTGCTGATCACCGTGGACTTCATCTGGAGCACCTCGCTCACCGACTGGTTCGCCATCACCTACGGAGCCGGCCTGGGCCTCGGAATCCCAATCGGTGACATCGTCCGAACGGAGTCGGCGGAGAACACGCCGCTGGTAAAGTGCAACGGAGCGAGCAGCACGGACACCTGGTGCAACCCCGGAGAGGAATACGGCGAAGTATACGACCTTCCCACCGGCATCGTTCCGTGGGTCAATTTCCTGTTCGGCATGAGGTTCAAACCACACCGTCACGTGGCCATATACGCGGACGCCGGATTCGGTCTCGGATTCCAGACGGGTGTGCGCGCTTCCTACATTTTCTAAAATCCCCGCCAATCTGACGCATCTTTAAAATCATTTGCCGACAACAATCCGGAACCCGTTTCTTTTCCGTTTTGAAAGATTTTCTTCATCATTGAAACCAGCATTGCCGAGATATTCGAATTTTCCCTCAACAACATAAACCAACTTCCCTCCATTTCATTATTGAACTCAAGACCATCGCTGATTTTGTGTGCCTTCACCGATCCGAGGCATGCAATTTGCAATTGCTTTGATTGCAAGACGGCGAATTCGTCCCGGATGACCCCCCCACATCCATCGAATTCGCCGTTTTTTTTTGTTTAATGAAAGGCCCTTGACGTACTATTATCCAAAATTCTGATGGATACAGGATCACATATTCCTCCCTACCTTTTCTGCGAGCGCTTTGCGCAGGGAAGCAGGGTCATCGATCTACTGCCACCGAGCGAACAGGGGGCGACCTTCCTGGCACGCAGCGCACGCTTGACTGTTGTGGTTCAGAAGACCATCGCGGATCACTCCGAGAACGAAAACGAAAACGGAAGGATCACTCGCCTGGTTGGCGACCCTGACAACCTGCCGATCATCGGAGGATCTTTCGATCTGGTGCTCGTGACCGCGCCCGGAAAAATCGGCTCGGGAGATGAGATCGAGCAACTGGTAAAATCAGCGCGCAGCCTGATCAACCCGTCGGGCGTAATTGCCATTACCATCCCAAATCGGGATGCCGTCGGCATGGACATCCGATCGCATTCGAACTTCCCAGATTTTCTGGAGTTCGAACGAAACCTCCGACGTCATTTCCCTCACGTGATGCTCTTTTCCCAGCAACCGCTTCACGGAGCCACCCTCACGCCCCTCGGAAGACGAGCCAACTTCGACGGGCCCGTACTGGACGACAGGATGATTCCGGAGGGCGGCGAGGTACCCAGTCATTTTCTGGCGGTCTGTTCGCCCAAATTCCGGCGCGTGGACGATACCATCATCGCTCAACTCCCCTTTCGAACCCTGGCGGATCAGGTTCGCGCCCGGGTGGAAAAGCTCGAGGGCACCGTCTCCCTGGTCAGGCAGGAAAGCGACGTGCGATTGGGCGAGGTAACCTCCCTCAACCAGCGCATTGAGAAGCTCACTGATCAGCTTGCCAGGACCGAGCTGGACGGTCGCGATCTCGCCAGCCGGGCAAAGCAGGTTTCGGAATTGAAAGATGAGGTGACCCGGCGAAAAGGAATGCTGGAGGATCTGGAAGTCGCCTCGGAGCGCCAGGCCAGTGAGCACAGTCGCAGCCTCGACGAGTTCCACGCGGCGAACCGCCGAATCCGAGCGCTCGAAAAACAGATCGAGGACGCCCGCAGAATGGACGAACTGGCGCGACAGGAGCGAGAAGACAACGAAAGCGAGCGCCAGAAACTTGTGACGGAGCTGCACGAGGCGCACGCCAGACTGAAGACCAAGCAGCGCGAAATGGACGATGTGGTAGAGGAGCTCGCCGGAACGCAGGAGGAGCTCGCGGCTTTTCACAAGGAAGCAGGCAAGCAACGCCGGGAGCTTGTGTCGGCGCGGGAACAGATCAGACGCCTCGACCTCAAGATCGCCGAAGCGGAGGACTCCGAGGCGAGTCTTTCCTCCCTCGAAGCGGAGATGGAACGAATCCGTGAGCACGCATCGACGGAGAGGAAACGGCTCGAAGAAAACATAGACGAGGAGCACCGCCAGATGCTCGAGGAGATGTCGAAAAGAAATGCGGCAGTCCTCGAAACCCGCAATATGCAGACCCAGCTACGCGAGATTTCCGATGACCTTGGTCAGGCTGTGCAGGCAAAGGCGGATGAGATCGAGCGACAGGCCCACACAATCGCCCTTCTCTCGAGCCGCGCAAGTGATGCGGAAGAAAGAGCCGTCTCGAGTCAAAAAAAGCTGGCGGAAATCCACAGTGCCCTTCAGGAGTCGGAGGGCAAGATCGTGGAGCTGGAATCCTCCTGCGAGCGGGCCGAATCACTGGCGAACGCTCTTGAGGAGGCTCACAAACAGACAGGCGACCTCCAGGAGACAATCGGCCGGCTCCGCCCGGAGGCCAGCTCTTCAAAAACTGCGCGACAGCGGGCAATTGTCGCCGAGACGGCAGTGTCGGAACTGGAGGACCTCCACCAAAGACTCAACGTGAAGAAGATGGAACTGGAGGCCACGATCGCCGACATGACTGGCCGGCTCACCGCGTCCGAGTCCGAGCTCGCAGAGTCCCGCGCGCACAAAGTCCAGCTGGAGGAGGATCTCTCGGAGTCCAACGCACATCAAGTCCAGCTGGAGGAGGATCTCTCGGAGTCCAACGCACATCAAGTTCAGCTGGAGGAGGATCTCTCGGAGTCCAACGCACATCAAGTCCAGCTGGAGGAGGATCTCTCGAAGTCCAACGCACATCAAGTCCAGCTGGAGGAGGATCTCTCGAAGTCCAACGCACATCAAGTCCAGCTGGAAGAGGATCTCTCGAAGTCCAAAAAGCAAGTGACAGAGTTGAGAAATGATATCACCGGCGCGTTGGTAGCTCTCGCCGAATCTGAAGAGGGAGCCGGTATCCGCACCATGGACGTGGGCGACCGAATTAGTGATATGAAGGAGGAGTTGGAGCGCCTGCGGGAGGAGAACGAAACGGAACTTCTCCTGGTCAGGGAAGACCTCGAAACGGAACTCAGGCAAACCAACTCCCTGTTGGAGTCCCGCCAGGGAGAGATCTGGGAACTTCGAGAGGAAGTCGTCCGGCTACAGGCCCAGGTGGCGGCCAGCGCAGCAAGTAGTTCCAAGGACGGCACCGAAACCGATTTCCAGCGCACCCTGGCCGAACAGGAGGTCCTGATCAACGAGATCTCCGCAGAGCGCGACCGGCTTCGCAAGGACGACGAGAAGAAAAACCGATCCCTGGAGAACCGTAAGAAAAACCTCAAGATCCTCGCCGCCCTGCTCAGAAGAGAGCGCGCGAAAAATCTCGAAGGCATCACGTCGGAGGATTCCACTGCGCAAGAGGCACTGGACGACGACAAGACGATGACACGCAAGTCGCTGGTCACGCGGGAGCTTGATATCGCCGCGCTGATAGCGGAGGCGGGCGGGCAGATCACCGACGACATTGCCGAAGACCTGAAGGACGACGAGGAACTGGACGCGGAAAGCGAGATAGAAGCTGCCATGAACAGCGTTCTCAATAAAAAGCCGCAAACCGAGCCCGACGATTCCTAAGGTATGTTGACACTGGTGACGGTTGATGTATGACCAATTGCCCTGAAACGCGAAAGTGGCGGAATTGGTAGACGCGCAGGCTTCAGGTGCCTGTGCCCGCAAGGGTGTGGGGGTTCGAGTCCCCCCTTTCGCACTGTAACTCAAGCATCCTGAACAGGCGGGCAAACTAGCCTGAGTTCGAGAGCGCCTTTTCCTCGCCACTCGTCTTCGGATATCGACGCGGCAACACGGATCATGGGCGGAAGATTCTCCGAAAAACGACCCATACGGGGACCAAAGGCAGAAACGGATCCGGTTGGCGTCTTGAGTTCCAGCTTCAGATGATTGGCGCCGACCACTCGGCTTTCAAGAACGTCGAGACCAGCGATCTCGAATACCGGCTCGGGGTTGCCGTTGCCGAAGGGACCGAGTCGATCCAGATCCTCCAGGAGCGGCATCTTCAACTGTGACGCGTTCAGACCTGCGTCACACACCATCCCGGTATCCGGCCCAGCCGTCGATTTATCTCTTGCGAAATCCATCAGCGCGCTTCTCAGGTTTTCCACCTCGGCGCGCTCGACCATGAACCCCGCCGCCTCCTTGTGTCCCCCAAAGCGCACGAGGGTGTGCGCGGCCTCGACCAGGCTCTGATGAAGATTCAACAAGCCCGAAGCACGCGCCGAGCCGACTCCCACGTCACCGTCGAAACCAATCACGTAGGACGGCTTCGAGAACTCCTCCACCAGCTTCGCGGCCACTATTCCGATCACACCTGGATGCCAGCCGTCACCGGCCAGGACCAACGCGGGTTGATTCTGCATCTTCATCTGTTCGATCTGTCGCCTGGCCTCGTCGGTTACCTGCTCCTCGATCCGACGGCGTTCCCTGGTCAGCTGCTCCAACTTCTTTGCCAGCATCGCGCAATGCCCGCCACTACCGGACACCAGCAGATCGAACGAATCGTACGCATTTGCGATTCTCCCTGCAGCGTTCAACCTCGGAGCAAGCTGAAAAGAGATGTGGCTGGCGCGGATCTTCCTGGTTCTGATCTTGGCGGTCTTGAACAGCGCATCGATCCCGGTCCTCCTGGCGCCGGACATCTGACGCAACCCGTAACTGACGAAGATCCGGTTATTTCCCTTGAGCAGGGCAACGTCGGCAACAGTGCCAAGCGCCACCAGATCCAGTAGCGATCGCGGATCCACACCGTCCCGCTCCATTCGACCCAATTCCACCAACCTGGCTCGAACGGCCGCCGCGAAATAAAAGGCCAGCCCCACGGCAGCCATGGTCTTGTCCTGAAATTCACAATCAGCGCGCTGCGGATTGACGAACGCCGCCGCCCTGGGATGGGGGCCCTCCACTCGATGGTGATCTATGATGATCACATCGACTCCCAGCTGGGCCGCCCGCTCCATTGCCTCGTGGTCACTGGTCCCGCAGTCGACAACGATGATGAGGTTACACCCGGATTCCACCAGGCGCTCGACCACCTCCGGCCCCAGACCGTATCCCCCGGTGAACCTGTCGGCGATGATGGTCTCGGTCTCCACCGACAACTCCCGCAAAAAGCTCACCACCAGAGCTGCACTGGCCACACCGTCCACGTCATAGTCGCCGAATACGCCTACCCGCTCTTTTTGCCTTATGGCCTCCACGGTACGTTCTGCGGCGGCAGAGAGGCCGGCCATTTTTTCCGGAAGGAGGAGCTGCGCAAGCCTGGGCTCCAGGTACTCGCGCACCGTATCGATCTCGCACAGCCCCCTGTTCACCAGACATGTGGCCAGGATCCGGCTGACCCCCAACAGATCGACGAGATTATCCACCGCCTGGACGTCGGGCTCGGCGACTCTCCATGCCGCCTGGGGAAGCACTGCTACGCCTTTTTCTTGCTAAAACGTGTATCGAGCCACGCCACGACCGGCGAGGCGACAAAGATGGAGGAGTAGGTGCCGATGAAGACTCCGATGAGGAGCGCCACGGCGAAATCCCTGATGGTGGTATTCCAGCCGACGGTCAACAGCACAATGACCACCAGAAGGGTCGTCATGGAGGTCAGTATCGTGCGGCTCAGGGTCTGGTTGATGGAGAGATTGATCACGTGCTCCATCTTCCGCTCCCTGACCTTGCCAAGGTTCTCACGGATGCGGTCGAACACGACGATTGTATCATTGAGCGAGTAGCCCACGACGGTCAGCAGGGCCGCCACCGTCGCCAGGGTAACGTCGATTCTGAGCACCGTGAAAATGCCCAGGGTGATGATGACATCGTGGATCAACGCCACCACCGCGCCGGGCGCGAATCTCAAGTCGAAACGAACCGCGATGTAGAGCATGATGAACAGAAGGGCGAACCCCAGGGACGAGACACCCGCCACCCTCAGCTGATCGCCCACCTTGGGGCCAACCCACTCGGACCTCATCTTGACGGCCCCCGCGCCGAACGGCTCCGCTCGAAGCCCGTCCATGACCCTCTCCGATACGCCCTTTAGATTGATCTCGTAGATGCGCATGTCCTGATGCGGCCAGGTGCAGGTCACGCTCTCGCAATACTTGGCGGTCCCCGCCTCCTCCGCATCCGCCGACTCGTCGGATTCACCGTCCTTGACCTTCTGCACCGCGACCGGCTCATCGATTTTCTCGGCCAGGATGAACCCCGCATCCTTCACCGCCGATTCCAGCGTGGTGATCTCGATCTCTTTTGCGACGCGCACGGTGAGCTTGTCACCCCCGGGGGACACTTCGAATCGGCTGATCTCGTTGCCCGCCAGGGCCTTCGAAACCTTCGCCTCGGACGCCCTGGCCTGCTCCTCGGAAACGACGGAGATGGTCTGAAGCCTTATCAGGTACTCGGACTCGTGCGCCCCGAACGTCTGGACGTCGCTTCCGATAAAACCAAGCTTCGTGAGCGTGTTTCGAATCTGGGCCGATCCAACCTTTTCCTTGAAATTTACCTGGATCTCGGTTCCACCCATGAAGTCGATTCCAAACTTTGGACCAACCCCAAAAATGTCGATGAGACACAGCAGGACGGCTGCCCCGGACAGCACCAGGAAAAACTTCCGTCGGACCATAAAATCGAACTCTGTTGTCTTCTTGAAAAACTGCATGGGCTCAGATACTCAGGTTCTCCGTCCTGCGACGGGTCATGAAATCCAACACAATCCGGCTGATGAAGATGGCCGAGAACATGCTCGCCACAATGCCGATCAGCAAGGTAACGGCAAAGCCCTTGATGGCGCCCGTGCCGTATTGCAACATCACGACGCCGGCGATGAAGGTTGTTATCTGTGCGTCGAAGATGGTCCAGAATGCTCTCTTGTATCCGGCATCCACAGCCGCCCGCGGTGACTTGCCCGCGCGCAGCTCTTCGCGAATGCGCTCGTATATGATGACATTCGCGTCCACCGCCATTCCGATGGTGAGAATGATTCCCGCAATACCCGGCAGGGTAAGGGTGGCGCCCACGCCCCCGAGTATGCCGGCGATGAATATCCCGTTGGAGATGAGGGCCACGTCCGCCGCGACCCCGGCTCCCCTGTAGTAAATGAGCATGAAAAGAATGATCACGATTCCCGCGATCATGAACGCCAACGAGCCCATCTCGATGGAATCATGTCCCAGAGCCGGACCGATGGTGGTCTCGGTCACCGGCTTGACCGGCGCTGGCAGGGCGCCGGCGCGAAGCACCACGACCAGATCCTGGGCGTCCTGGTACAGCTTCTGATAGGACTCGAACCCGCCCAGAGTGATCCTGGCCTGTCCGCCTGGAATCTTCTCCTGAATGGTGGGAGCGGATTGTATCTTGTCGTCGAGCTGAATTGCCATGCGCCGCTTGACGTTGGCCTCGGTCAGGTCGCCGAACATCTTTCCACCGGCCTGGCTGAAGGAGAGGGAGACGTACGGCTGTCCCGTATTGTCGTCGTTGTATACCGCCGCGCTGTCCACGTACTCACCGGTGATCCCGGCGGTTCGCTCCAGAAAGTAGGTTCTCCACGATACGTCGGCGGTGGGGTTGCCCGCGGCGTCGCGCACGCGCTCTTCCTCGTAAGCTATGGAACGATTGTCCGGAACCTCAACGTCCTTGAGAAAGGCCTTGAGGATCTGCCGACCGCTCTTGCCCTTGGGATCGTTCTTCGCCTCCAGGTAATAGGAGACGACCTGGCCGTCGTCACCCGCCGACACCCTCTCCTGCTTGATCTTGACCGGCCCGCCCTTGTCCTTCTCGGCCTTGAGCTTCTCCGCCATCTTGTCACCGGTGAAGAACTCCTTGGAGCCGATCTCGTCCACGATCTTGAACTCCAGACGGGCGGTCTGGCTGATGATCCGCTTGATGCGAGCCACCTGTTTCTCATCGATACCGGGAATCTCCACAATGATGTCAATCCCGCGGGGAACGACGCTGGTGTTGACCAGACCGAGCTCATCGATCCGGTTGCCGATGGTCTCGATGGCCTGCTTGACCGCCATCTGCCTGGTCTCATCGACCAGCTCCTCCAGGAGGGTCATGTGGGAGGTGGCGCCCTCCTCCATCTCGACGATGACGGAGCGCCTGAAATCCTTGAGAATATCTTTTGCGTCCTGCGAGGCGCGATCGGCCTCGGAAGCAAAGATCAGGTCGAACTTGAAATTGGTTTCCCTGCCGCGCTTGACCTTCACTCCCGTGATCTCACCCTTCTCGGCCAGATTGTCGACGATGGCTTCGGCCAGGTGATCGCGCTTGTCCTCGACCGCCGCCCCGACCTCCACCTCATAGATGAGTCTCAGGCCGCCCTGAAGATCGAGGCCGAGGTTGATACCGGGAAACCAATCTCGAATAAATCCGGGCAGGGGATCCTTGCCGTCCTTGCCGGAGGGCTTGTCCACGACGGTGGTCACGGATGCCATCAGAGCCAGGACGACCAGAAACGAAGCAAAAATGACTCGCCCGATCCACTTGCGTTCCACTATTTCTTCTCCACGTTATCTGCGCCGTACAGGCCGCCTATCTGCGACCTGAGCACTCGCACGCGCACCTTTTCGGAAACCTCGATGGTCAGCGTCTTGTCCGAAATACCCGTCACCCGACCGACGAGCCCGCCGTTGGTCACGATCTCGGCGCCCTTTTGGATCGCGTTCAACATCTTCTGGTGGTCCTTCGCCTTCTTCTGCTGGGGCCTGATGAGAAGGAAATAGAACACCGCGAACATTACCACCATCATTATGATCGAGGTCGGGGAACTCATGCTTCCGCACGGGCTCGGAGCCCCTCCTGTCGGCGCCCCGGTCTCGGATGCGCCTTCAACGCCCGCGCCGGGCGCGGCCCCGCCACCGGAAGCCCCCTCGCCCGCCGGTTGGGACAACGCGAAAGTCGATGCAAAAATGGCGTTTGTCACTTGTAACTCCTTATAATCGCACGCACACGCGCCGAAATACCCTGTCAAAGGCCGACAACTACTACCAAAAGGTCATATAAGGGTCAAGCAAACGTTTTTGTGCTTGCTCAGTCGGGATCCGACGCTGATGAACGTTGACCGATCGGGGAATGAAAGATACAGTTTCCAGGCTTCACAAACGCATTTTTGAAGGAGATTCAAATGAATCAGGGGCCAGCCAACTACGGTGTCGATCAAGCGATTATGCTGTTGCGACAGATCCCATCCGACAGAACCAACCAGAAGATGGTCGTCAGCATTGTTCGAAAGACTCTGGAGAGCGCGGGGATCGACATCCCGAGACTGCTCGAAGGCGCAACGCAAAGGCAGGACGAGGTGACCAATGAAATCGTGAGGATCCAGGGAGAGATCTCCTCGTTTCACCAGGCCATCGAAGAAAAGACGGTAATAGTCCAGCAATACCAGGAACAACTCGCTGAAATCGGATCCCTGAGGGAGCGCTTCGAGGAGTAATGATAATCATGACAAAAGAGAAAAAGAAAACAGGGGCGACCCTGGTGCTGATTGCAGCAGCCCTTCTCGCGGTGGGATGTGGCGCGGGCCAGTACGGATTCGCAAAAAAATATGTGCCCCTCGGTGACGAGGATGATTTCTGGGAGCAATCCAAAGCCTTCACCTACGATGCCGTCAACACCGACCCTGATGATTACGAGGACAAGCTCATCGGGTGGTTCGGCGTCGTGCAGAAAGTAACCGACAAGGGCGACGGCAAGTACGAGGTGCGGATGGCACACAGGAAGCACCAGCCTCGTCACCTGTGCAGCTCCGATTCCATCAGATCGTGCCGAGTGACTGTTCACTTCAGAAGCTCGGGCTCTTTCTCCGCGCTCCTCGATCTTCGCCCCGAGGACACCGCAGCCAGCCTGGACAAGGTGCAACCGGGCACCCTGATGCGCGTCTACGGCAAGGTGCGCTGCAAGGAAAACGACGACGAGGAAATAGTATGCGATTACGACGACATGGGCGGCGTGTTGCTCGACGGAACCTACTATCGCCAGTGGCCGGTCAGGCTCTTCGTTACCACCCGATCCGCGTCCGAACTCAAACGCTAGTTTTCATTCTTCAGCTTCGCGTAAAACTCCCGAGCCAGCCTCAGCAACGATCCCTCGTCGAGGCCGCTCCGTGAGATCATCGGCAACTCAATTAGCGGCACGGTAACAAGGGACTTCAGGCGTCTCATGCTCTCATCATGCTCCCGCCGGGCCCCCACCTCCACCGCAGACGGAAGAAGCCAGTCGGGGATGGGCTCACGCGACTCCACGCCGCCCACAAGATCCTCCAACTCCCCGGAAACCTCCGGGTCGGAGATCATGTTTATTACCACCCGCTCCACCGGGAAACCGCGCTCGTCCAGCGCCTCCAGCAGCTCGAGCACCTCGCTTACCGGCATCTCCTCGGGAATGGTCACCGGGATCACCTCGAACCGCGAGCTGTCTCTCATTATCTCCACTCGTTGCGCCGCCTCCTCCCGCATTCTCCCGGCGGGCACCGATGAAACTATCGCCCCGGGGAGCGCGAGAATATCCAGGCCGTGACCCGTGGCGGGGGAATCGAAAACAACCATGTCGTATTCGGGTTCGCCGTCCGTTTCATTGAGGGCATGGTATGTCGCCTTGCCGAACATGGACCACTCGGCCAGCCCGGGCACTGCGTCGAAGAACGTGTTGACCAGCCTGCTGCTGAAAACGATCCGGTGAAGAGTCCTGCTCGGAAGGACCATGAGGCCGTACTCCTCACGGGCCGAGACCGGATTGAGGTTGACCACGTGGAGGTTCTCATTCGCCTTGTGAATACCACCCTGCAGGGTCACCCCTCCGAGGAGTTCCGAGTAGCGAAGGGGCGCGTTCGTGAGGCATACCAGTGTGCGTTTGCCCATCTTTGCCGCGCACACACCAGTATCATCGACACCGTGGTCCTTCCCACGCCGCCCTTGCCGGCGACGACGACGAACCGCTTGTCGAAAAGACCTGCCATCATTTATCGGAAGAAGAGTTCCTCCAGCCTTCACGCACGGACTCTACGAAACGCTCGCCATCCTCGCGGACAACTCCACAGACGCGTATACGCCACGGTCCCATGACCAGCACCACGCGGTTTCTCCCGTCGCCCTCGGGCACCCACAGGTAAAGCACCAGATCCACGATCACCCCGACTGCCACGATCCCCGCGCCGACTAGCGCCAGCAACGGATATCCCGACCTCAACCCGTCCACAAGATACTGGACGCCCACCCACACGCCGACAGCAAGGCAGCCGAAGCCGATGAGGAGGTGAACGTAGCGTTTGCGATTCTCGAACCTGGCCGCCTCGAGAGACCCGATGGGAGAGACGGTCCTGGTCTCGCGAAACACCTTCCCCATGATGGACCACTTGACGTCGAGGATCAGCGATCCGCCGCTCACTGTCACCGTGACGCGCCGCCGAAGCATCAGCAAGAAGCGCCCGATCAACGCCAGCACTCCGCGAACGAGCGCGAACCCCGTGACGATCGCCACCACCCGTATCGGCGCCCAACTCAACCTGCGGGCCAGGTGCCCGTCGATCCGCGCTTCCACGTTCTTGTCGTTTGAGGGTTCTTTTTCAGTCATCATTGCCGCGTAGAGTAGCCCATAGACCCCACATTAAACAACAATAAGGTCGCAACTTGAAATCTTCATTTTGTGGTACCATCGGAACCACTAATTCTTTGGAAGGGAAGCAAATCATGAAAGCACTCATATCACTCGTGACAATCACTATCATCGCGGCGGGAACCTTCGGCTGCGGTCCCACTTTCGTTCGCGGTGACGAGGTCGAGGGACTCGACGACTACGCCATGAGCACCGGGCTCGACAAGAAAGATCTGGAAAAGCTCTTCGACCAGAACATCAAGTCCCTCATGGAATCGGCGATCGTCGCCAAGTGGAAGGCCGAACCGGAGCCCCCGGTCGTGTCCATCTTCCCCATCGCCAACGAGACGAGTGAGCACGTGCGCGATCAGCTCGACGCCCTGCTCTCGAAGATGGAGACCAAGCTCATCAACGGCGGCGTCGCGACCATAGTGGATCACGAGCGCCAGTTGCTGCTCATCGAGGAGGTCAAGACGCAACAGGGCGCGGCCTTCAACGAATCCCACGCGACGCAGGTGGGGCGACAGCTCGGAGCAAAGTTTTTCCTCACGGGAAAGGTGCACGACGCCGCCGAGCGCGCTGAAGGGGAGCGACGCGTCCAGTATTTCCTGTTCATGAAGGTGGTCGAGGTCGAAACGGGAGTCGTGCGATGGCAAAATGAGGCAAACCTCACAAAAGGCCTCGTAAAATAACATGTCGTTGAGGATTCGCCCGGGCATAATCTGCAGCTCAGCTGCGGTCTTGATTGCACTCGCCTCCGGCGCCTGCGCGGGATACGAGGGTGACGTCAAGGAGATCCGCTCCTCCCTGCTGGCCGGAAACGAGCTTCGCGCTCTTCACATGGCGAACAAGGCCCTGGAGGTGGAGGAATCCGACCACTACCCCATCGAGCTGGATGGCGAGAACGCCCTCCTGGTTCTGGAGCGCGGCACCATCAAGCAGGGGCTCGGTCGCTACAAGTCGTCGACCCTCGATTTGCGAATCTCCGACAAGCACCTGGAGATGCTGGACGTCAAGAACGACACCGCCGGAAACATCGGCAAGTGGCTCTTCTCCGACGACTCCACCGTGTACAAGGCGCCCCCTCACGAGAAGCTCCTGCTCAACACGCTCAATATGCTCAACTATCTCTCCATCGGCGATCTGGAGAGCGCCCGCGTCGAGGCGCGCCGGTTCACGATCATGCAGGATTATCTGAAGGACCAGGTCTCTCCCGACGAGGCCGGACTCGGCCTTGGCGAATACCTGGCGGGCTTCACCTTCGAGATGTCCGGCCGAAGAGAGCAAGCTCTCGGCCATTACGACAGCGCGCTCGCGGCGGGTGACCACCCATCCCTCACCGCCCCGATACGGCGGCTCGCGGCATGCGACACCTACCGCACGGACCGGATCGAGAAGCTGCTGGAGCCCGTGGAGGAAGGGTCGCCCCGGCCCCTTTGCGAAAAGACTTCCCCAAAAACGGGCACGATCCTGGTGGTGACGTCCCTGGGCCTCGCGCCCCACAAACAGGCCCGGCGAATCCCGATAGGCGCGGCGCTGGTGATCGCCGCTCACGTGATGTACGGCCCGGCCCTGAGTTCCGGGAACTCGAGCAGGGCGAACGAGCTGTCCGCCAAGGGGCTTCTCAAGTGGGTCATGTTCCCGGTGATGAAGAAGACTCGCCCGAGATTCAGGCGTGCCCGGGTAACGGTAGATGGTGAACCCATCGCGGCGGAGCTGGGCGAGAACATCACAGAATTGGTGATCGACGCCTGGGATCGAATCAAGGGAACCCTGATGGTTGCGGCCATCACCCGGATGATCACCCGGGCGGTGGTCGGTGAGGCGGCCAACCAGGGGGCACAAGCGGGCGGCGCCGCAAGCGGACTGGCCCTGCTTGCCCAGTTTGCCGTCGAGGGCGCCATGACCGCCGCAGACACTCCCGACACCCGGTCCTGGGTGACGCTCCCATCGATGATCCTGGTGTCCAGGAAGGAAGTCCGGGCCGGAAAGCACAAGGTATCCGTAGCCTTCTCCGGCCAGGCCGGTTCGACCCAGGTCGACAAGACAGTCTATGTGACCCCCGGCGGATTTTCCGTCGTATCGGTCGCGTCCATGCGATAATGGTTGTTTAACGAGTTCCAGGTGTGGGAGGAGTAAAATGAAGCTAGTACTCCTTGTTGCTTTGTCCATCCTCATGGGCTGCCCCAGTTGTTCGAGCAACAGCGGGAGCGGCCCGGACTCGGGGACGGATACCGATACGGACTCGGACACCGACACGGACATCGACGCAGATACCGATACAGACACCGACGATTGTGTTCATCCTGAAGTGGTAGAAGACTGTACTGGTGGTTGGTGCACAATTCCAAATGGCTGTTACGTCTTCGGATCACCAGTGGATGTGCCGTGCAGGGGTGTGAATAATGAGGTTCAGGTTCAGGTTACACTGACGAATTCTTTCACAATCAAACAGCACGAGATCACACAGTCGGAGTGGACCGCTGCGGGTTTTCCAAATCCTTCCGTCGAACCGTATAACGACGACAAACCTGTCGGCTTCATCGACTGGTTCGAGACCCTCGCCTACTGCAACTACCTGTCGCAGCAGGAAGGACTGGACACCTGTTACAATTTGACCGGTTGCACAGGAACCATCGGTGACGGTTGCCCACCGGAAGATATTTGGGGGTGTGGAGACAATACGTTCAACTGCACTCACGATGTACACAAGTACTCCAATTTCTACGACTGCCCCGGTTATCGTCTGCCCACCAGTGCCGAATGGGAGTACGTCGCCCGAGCGGGAACTACTTCCTCAACCTACAACGGCGATGTGACCACGAATGATAACTTTTGTCAGGAAGATGCAGTTGCAGAGGACGTCATGTGGTACTGCAACAACACCACCGAGATAAAGCCGGTCGGCTTGAAGCAGTCCAATGGCTGGGGACTCAACGACATGCTGGGCAATATATGGGAGTGGACGGATTACGTGTACAAAGGCCTCAGCTTGGCAGACACGGTTGGACAGCAGGAGCCTTTGATAAATCCAGCAGGAGATGGCGTGGGCAATCGACGAGACCTGCGCGGTGGTTCATATAGAAATGAGGCATGTCATTGTAGATCTGCGGATCAATTTGGAACAAATCCTGTAGGCCGATTCCTAGATACCGGTTTCCGTCCAGTACGAACACTGAATCCCCCACCTCAGCCTGACGCGGGAGTCGATGCCGGGAAGTGATGAGCGGTTTTCGCGCCCTTTAAAACGACGAAATCGTAATCCGTAACCGATGCGGATTTTCCGTCGTATCGGTCGCGTCCATGCGTTAAGATGACTACGGAGGAACAATCATGAAAAAAATACTTATCATTAAATGCGTCGCATTTGCGGTCGCGGCGCTCTCACTCTTCGTCGCAGCCGATGCGTCTGCCCTGGACGGCTACCAGGATCGGCGGGGGCTGTTCGCGGGGGTCGGGATCGGCGGCGGCGCCGCAATTCAAAACGACAAGGTGGGCGGCGACATGCTGCTGGACGTCCAGATCGGGGGCGCCCCCAACAAACGGGTCACGTTCGCCCTGGACGTGGATGTCAGGTTCCAGCTCGTCGACGGGAACTCCAACTGGTACCTGGTGCCCGGACCCGAGTTCAATTTCTTCCTGAGCGACGCCATCTTCATGCGGCTCGCCGGTGGGCTTGCCTTCATGTTTCCCGAGGAGGACGTCATGGGCAAGAGCCTGACCATGGGTATGGATGTGTCCCTCGGCGTGGGCTACGAGTTCTTCGTCAACTCAAACTGGGCCATCGATTTTGCCGTGGAGGGGGACTACTTCCTTCTGGACAACATCGAGGACGTGGTTGCCATCGGTTTCACCATCGGCATGAAGTTCTACTAGATGAAAATCAAATTCATGGCCGGGATCGGGTTGGGGTTATTGTTTGTTTGCATTTGCCCGGGTTGCAACGGGACCTCACCCGTCGCCGAGACAATCTCGAGCAGTCAACCGGACGAGAAGATCAAAAAGACCGACCAGCGCAAGGCCCCCCCCGGCGAGATGCTATTGGGGTTGGCAGCCCTCCCTCCTGAAGGTGATGCGGGCATTGCCCCTGACGGAATCCTGGAGCCGGGGGCGACCGGACGCAACGACCTGCTCGTTGCGGCGCGGAAGGCCCTTTCTCAGAACAGGGCCCAGGACGCCGTCGCCATCGCCGACGTACTGGTGCTGCTCAATCCCGGAGACATGGAAGTGTTGGAGCTGCGGGGGCGGGCGCTCATCGCACAGGGCAACAAAGAGGACGGACTCAGGGACCTCGACAGATGCTGCGCAGCGGGTGCAAAGAGCTGTTGTCCTTGACAGGGCTGAATTCAAACACACGACGCAACGTCCAATACCCCAGAGAGGAGAATCCATGGGGTTAAACCGATACCTGTCGCTCCTGATTTTCGTGGGCATCGCCGCGTTGCATCAACCCGTTTTCGCCGCGAAGGCCCCCGGAGGATTTTCCGAGAAGGAGCTAAACTCCATCAAGCCCATGCTCCGGCGACACGGCCTGGTGGGCCTTTCGGAAACGGACTCCAAGGGCAACCCCACATCGATGACGCTGGCGTTAAGGGTCAAGGCTCCCAGGGAAATAGCCTTCAAGACGATCGAGGATCCCAAAAATTATTATTACCTGTCCACATTGCTCAAGGAGAACAACATCATCCAGGAGCACGAGGGCGCCAAGGCCTGGTCCTGGGCCTCGCGCCACAAGCTCTTCAGCTTCACCGGGATAAACACCATCGCCCTCTTTCCGCCACGGCGCGCGGACGTGGCCTTCACCAAGAGCAACATCGGATCGGGCAGCTTCACCTTCAACTTCTACGAGGACGGCAAGGACCACACTATTGTCGTGCTGTCGGGAATTCTGGACGTGGAGAGCTCCGAGTGGCTGATCCGCTTCCTCGTGGGCGGCAACCCGGCCATGCGGGAGGCCATGAATGTGGCCATCGGCACGATGCTCATCAAGGGAATGAAGTCCCTTGCGGAGAGGATGGCCAGGGGAAAGAAGCTGGCCAAACACCGGACCCGGGGCAAGGCGGGCGGAACCATGCGCATCGTGTCTTCCTCGGAGCTAAAGCGACTCGCGCCTCTCCTTGTCAGGGGCCAGGTGATCATCACCGACTCCCGATCGGGCGGCAGGTTGAGGCAGGCCACCGTCAGTGAGGTGGTAAACGCGCCCGCCCAGAAGATCCTGGACGCGATCAGCACTCCGAAAAACTACCAGAAGATGATCAAGGCCATCTCCGAGGTAACGGTTCACGACGCGACGGACACGGAGATCGATTTCTCCTGGACGCTGGGCTTCTCCGTCTTCGGCATCACCTCGCGCAACCGGATGACCTCCATCGAACAGGGGGTCTTGCTCGAAGGCCTGGAAGGAGATCTCAAGGGCGCGAAATGGCGCTGGCAAATAGTCCCGGTCGAGGAGAACAAGGCCGTCATCGCGTACCACGGCTTCGCCCACATCGGGAAGTCCGCCTATATCCTGCAAAAGACGATCAATCGCGAACCGTACCTGGAGCACGGCCTGATGGTAGGAACCAACATGGTTATGCTGGGCGCCATCCGCCGCGCCGTAGAGTAACTGCGTGTCCAATCAAGGCATCTTCCGGCTTTCGTCCTCGAACGCGACCTCGGCTTACCTCACGTAATACCTCGCCCGCGTTCTGCGGGCGCGCACGAAATCTGTCTCAATTGGTCACGCATGCATTGTTTTATTCCTCTTCTTTTTCCAGAGAATCGGACAGGAGCTGCGCGGAGAGTGTGACAAGCGGGATGATGGCCGAATAATTCATCCTGGTCGAGCCGACGATTCCGATATTGCCGAGGAAGCCGTCCTTCCCGAAAGGAGCCGCGACGAGGGCGCATCCGGTGAACTCCTCTCCCCCCTCGCTGCCGATGATCACCAGGGGGCCCCTGTCCGACTCGGCCGCCTGATCGAGGAGCGTCAGGATGCGCGCTTTCTCCTCCAACCTGGACATCAACTCCTGCAGGCGACCCTCCAGCTCCGGCTGCTCGATCAACTTGCTTCGCCCCTCGACCAGCAACTGCGAAACGCTGCCGCGACTGGATTCCAGCGCCGCAGCACCGAGGGTTGCCGCCCTGTGCCGCAGGGTGTCACATCTCTTCTTTGCGTCCAGCATCTCGTCCCGGAGCACGTGGCGAACCTCGTTCAGGGTATGCCCGGCGGTCACCTCCTCCAGATAGTTATGGATTCGCTCCAGCTCGTCCCGCTCCATCGGCTTGTCGCATTTCAGATACGCGTTGTGCACGAGCCCCTCGCGGGTCACCACAACAGCCAGCAACCGGCTCCCCTCTATGGGAATGAACCTGAGTTGCCTGAGGATGGAATCGGAAACCGCCGGGGTGATGACCAGCGCGGCCTGGGTAGAGAGGTCGGACAGTAGCCTGACCATTTCTCTCCAGGATCCGGTCTCCGAGGGAATCAAGTCCCTGATGCTGCCGTGCAGCGCGTCGCGATCATCGGTGTTCACGGAGAAGCCCGGCTCCCGCAGGGCGTCCACGAACATGCGAAATGCGCTGTCAGTAGGTGTTCGCCCGGCCGAGACATGGGGCTGGAGCAGTAACCCGGACAGGGTGAGATCTTGCAGTGTTCGTCGAATCGACGCCGGCGAGAGCTTCCTGAGCAGACCGGTGGACAGCACCTTGGAGCTCACGGGTCGCCCGGTCTCCACATACTTTGCGATGGTCGCAAAAAGAACTTGCTTCTGGCGCTCATCGAGGGGCTCGCCAATTATCAGGTTCCTGCTCATTTTCACCTCGGTTTGCGCAACGCCATCCTTGACATCGGCATCGAAAGACTCATAAGCAAAAGTATGGACCACAATTCAGAGTCCACCGAGAACTTTTTGCTCGATGGTCTCACGATTCTCTTGGCTGACGACGAGGAGCGTCTGCTACAGATTCTCGTGATGATGATCGAGGAGCTCGGCGGAGATGTGATCTCCGTGAGTTCCTGCGAGGAAGCCCTGATGATCTATCGGGAGAAGCCCGAAGAGATCGACGTGGTGATGCTCGACATGAGAATGAGAGGCATGAGCGGCGAGGCGGCCTTCGAATTGATCATATCCGAAGATCCGGACGCGCGGATCATCCTGTCCTCGGGCGTCAAACCTCACGATAAACTACTGGATTCCCTCGCAGCGCACGGGTGCGCCTTCATCGAGAAACCCTTCGACATGGACAAGCTCACCCAGACCGTTCTGTCCATCGTGCGAACGGATTCCGATTCTCCTTCATAATGTCACCCTTGCGGGCGGTGTTGGCGCTTGCCATCCTGGGAGTCTCTTGCGGCGTCAATGAACCTGTCGCGCAAGAAGATCCGTACGCACTGTGGAAAGAGCAG
>JAUVAN010000299.1 GCA_030591725.1 Deltaproteobacteria bacterium | reverse complement strand
GAATTCGTGATGAAGATTTTACTCCCGTTGATGACCCAGCGGTCACCTCTCAGCTCAGCCCGGGTTTGAGAGCTTCCGGCGTCGGAGCCAGCCTCCGGTTCGGTGAGACCGAAGGCTGCCAGGATATCTCCTGAACAGAGTCTTGGGAGCCACTCCTCTCTTTGCTTCTCGTTCCCGAACTGGTAGATCGGGCCGATCCCCAGCGAGTTTGCGGCAGCAATTGTGGCGGCCTGAGAACCGTCCACTCTCGCCAGCTCCTCCACTGCAATAATATACGAGGTGTACCCTATATTGGATCCACCATATTTCTCCGGGACGCAGCAACCCAGAAGCCCGATTTCGGCCATCTTCTGGGTCAACTCGACGGAGAACTCCTCCCTTTCATCCAGCAGTTGGGCTACGGGGGCGATCTCCTTTTCGGCGAAGTCTCGAACAGCCTGACGCGTTAGATTCTGCTCCTCAGTCAAATCGAAATTCAGCGCCATTTACCTATCTCCGCCTCTAATCCGCAGCGGGTTGATGAAACCTATGCGTCTCCAGTAATATCGGCATAACTGGGAGAGCAACTATAGGTAGTTGAGCTTCCTATGTCAAGCTTTTTGTGGTGATAAGTACGTGACCAAAATGTGACCAAAAAGGAGTGCCTGAAAGGAAATCAGGTAATTTAATCGAAGCTAAGGTCCGCACGTGATTTTGTGCGAACCTTTTTTCACTGGAAGGTAGAGGGCAATCAAGCGCAGAAATTAAAAAAGGAATGGTTTTAGATGCGCTTGATTGTGACTGGATGGGAATCGCCGGATACACGCCCTTGCCGGCACATAATGACTGGGTGCTATTCAATAACACACCAGGCTGTGTGACAAAAAGTGGATCAGTCCGCTCGACGTGCACCCCAAGAAAGAGTGACCCGGTTCTGGTGTTGGACTGGAATAATAAAAAAGCGGAAGTTGAATGGTCAGAAAGACTTTCATCAAAGACACGAGGAATGATTTCTCCAAGTTAGCCTGTGAAGATCAACGGGGCCGGGTCATGCCGCGGTACTAAGTTGATATGGGAAATCTGGTTTCTATTTTTCTTCCCACATGCTCGATTGCAGGAAAGTCGCGAGATTTACATCCTGGTTGGTGATCTTGAGTTTGCGTCGGATCTTTTCCCGATGACGGTTGATGGTGGCCTCGGATACGCCTCGCATATCGGCGATTTCTTTAGTACGCATTCCGTTCCGGATCATGTTGCAGATGGCGATTTCGGTCGGTGTCATCGAATGGTAGGAAAGGGACAATTGACTGATGAACGGCGAGGTGAGTTCCTCGAGGTTAGTCTGGAGCATCTCCACATATTTTTCCTGGGCCGGGGGTAGTTGCAGGGCCAGGGCGTGCAGGATAGGCATCAGGATTTTTTCGACGTTCGTGTTAATGTCCCGGTGAATTTCCTGTTTCTCTTGCTCAATCCTGGCCAGGACTATCCGCAGGGCGGTGTTGGACTCCTGCAGGGCTTTACGTTCCAGAGTCAATTGCCGGTTGGTCTCCTGCAACTGCAAATCTGCCGCTATTCGGGTGGCAAAGGTACCGATCTGCTCGGCCACCGCGTCCAGCATAGCGCGTTCCTCTTTCAGAAAAGGACCTTCATCAGCCGGCGGGCATTCTTCCAGGTAGAAAATGCCACACTCACCCACCGCCTCATGATACATGTAAATCCGTGATGACTGCCGCCAATTGGTCACTTTGAAGCTATCGCTCGTGTAGGTTTTTTCCTTAAACAGGATCCGGGCGCAGGTGATCTCTGGATATTGCCATGCATGGGGCAGGAAGTTCACAAGCTCCCGCAGAAGATCGTCCAACGAATACAGATTGCGCTCGGCCAGTTGGGAAACCCCATAAAGGCAGTTCAATTCCTTGATGCGCTCGCGCAGCGCGAACTCGACCTTATCGGGCTCGATTTCGGTGGGAAACGATATCCGCCACAGAAGGGCCAGGTCTTTCGAAGGAAAAGGCAGATGCCCGCTGTCGTTTGGTGACGAAGAGTTTTTTTCAGTTTCCATTAGCTTCCTCCCATTGACTGCCTATTATTAATAGGCATTATAGGTGCATTTATTCAGTAATAATATCGTTGATACTATCGCATATTTGGGAAATAATCAAGAGGTCTCTCGAATTAAGGGGGTGAAAATGATGTCCAAAACGCTCGATCAAATACTGGAAGGGCGTCGCAGTCAACCGAATCAACTCATTGAGGTGCTGCAAGACGTTCAGGAGAACTACGGCTACATTCCTGAAGAAGCCATGCGGGCCGCGGCCGAGGGACTCGGCGAGCCGCTTATGGAAGTTTACCGTGTAGTTTCCTTTTACAAGGCTTTCAAGCTGCAACCCTGCGGCAAAAACAACCTCATCATGTGCATGGGCACGGCCTGCCACGTCCGCGGCGCCCGCCTTCTCCTCGAGCAGGCCGTGGGTCAGTTTGGGGTCAGCCCTGGCGAAGTCACACCGGACGGCCTGTTCTCCGTCGAACACGTAAACTGTCTGGGCGCCTGCGCCCTGGGGCCGATTGTTAGGGAAAACGGGTCCTATCATCACCACATGACACCAGGGAAGCTCCGCAAACTGATCGAGGTCCTGCGCCCCCAGGGAACGGAGGAGATCCAGCATGTCCAGGCTTAATAGTTACCGTGAGCTCGAGCACCTGTGCAAGCGGCTGTGCGAGGAGCGCCAGAACATCACGACCACAGTGACGGCGTGCGGCGGGACCGGCTGTCAGGCCTCGGAGTCCCGGGCGGTTATTGACGCGATTCGCAACGAATTGTCCCAGCAGGGACTGGATGGAACGGTCCGTCTGCGCGTCACTGGCTGCCACGGTTTCTGCGAGCAGGGCCCCATTGTCGTCATCGAGCCGGGCAACATCTTCTATTGCCACGTTGCACCGGATGATGCCTTCGAGATCGTTTACCAGACCGTGGTAAAGGGCGAGGTGATCGAGCGATTGCTTTATACGGACCCCGTTTCCGGGGAGAAAGCCCGGACCGAGTCAGAGATCCCCTTCTATTCGCGCCAGGACCGGCAGCTCCTGTCCTTGAACCGCAAAGTTGATCCCTGCTCCATCGAAGATTATATCGCGGCCGGCGGCTATTCGACGCTGGGCAGGGTTCTTGATCGGGTGGCCCCGGATGAGATTGTCAAGGAGATCCAAGCATCCGGTTTGCGGGGATGCGGCGGTGGCGGATTTCCGACCGGGCGCAAGTGGGCCGAATGTCGGGAAGCACCCGGGGATGAGAAGTATGTGATCTGCAACGCGGACGAAGGCGACCCTGGAGCCTACATGGACCGGTGCGTGCTCGAGGGCAACCCACATTTGGTATTGGAGGGTATGATGATCGGCGCCTGGGCCGTCGGTGCCCGCAAAGGCTACATCTACGTCAGAAACGAATACCCTCTCGCGGTCACACATTCTCGCATTGCGGTCGAGCAGATGCGCGAGCTCGGGCTCCTCGGCGACAACATCCTGGGCACGTCCTTCTCGTTCGATGTGGACATCGCCCGGGGCGGTGGGGCCTTTGTCTGCGGCGAGTCAACTGCGCTCATGGCTTCCCTGGAAGGCAATGTCGGCGAGCCCCGGGCCAAAGACGTGCACACCGTGGTGGACGGACTTTATCACAAGCCCACGACCTTGAACAACGTTGAAACCTGGGCGAATGTACCTGCCATTATCCAGAACGGCTCGGCCTGGTTTACCTCGAAAGGGACCAAGGGCAGCAAAGGCACTAAAATCCTAGCGCTTACTGGCCGCATCAAGAACACCGGCCTGGTCGAGGTGGCCATGGGCACGCCCATCAGCACGGTGGTGTTCGACATTGGGGGCGGTGCCCTTAATGGCAATCCGATCAAGGCGGTCCAGATTGGCGGTCCTTCGGGCGGGTGCCTGCCTGTTTCCAAGTTCGACCTTCCGGTGGACTTCGATGTACTTTACGAGATTGGCTCCATGGTCGGCTCCGGTGGCATGGTGGTGATGGACGAGGAGTCCTGCATGGCTGATGTGGCCAAGTACTTTTTAGCTTTTCTGCAGGACGAGTCGTGCGGCAAGTGCGTGCCCTGCCGGCTGGGGATCGATCGCATGCTCGAAATCATTACAGACATCACCGAGGGCCGGGGCACGCTCAAGCAACTCGATCTCCTCGAGGAGTTGGCGGAGACGGTCGCTGAGACCGCCTTGTGCGGCCTGGGTAAGACCGCTCCCAATCCCGTGCTCTCGACGCTGCGTTACTTTCGTCCGGAATACGAGGCGCACATCAGGGACAAGAAATGTCTAGCGGGGGTGTGCAAGGCCCTCATCACCTACTCGATTGATCCGGAAAAATGCAACGGTTGCGGCGTCTGTATACGCGGGTGCGTACACGGGGCGATTACCGGCGAGAAAAAACAGACTCATGTCATTGACACCGGACTCTGTCAGAAATGCGGGATCTGCCGAAGCGACTGCAAATTCGATGCGATTCGAGTCGTCTGAGAAAACGAGGTATCAGAATGCTGCAATATGTCAACGTTAACATAGACGGGGCCATCATTCGCGCAATCAAGGGAACAAGCGTTCTCGACACCGCGATTGAATACGGCATCTGCATTCCCCATCTGTGTCACGTCTCCTATCTGTCCGACATCGGCGCGTGCCGGTTGTGCATTGTCGAGCATGTGAAAAACGGCCGTTCTGAGATCACCACTTCGTGCACCTTGAATGTGGAAGAAGGCATGGTGATCATGACTAATACGGATAAGATCCGGAAACTGCGCCACAATCTCGCGGAGCTGCTGGTGGCCCAGGCCCCCAACTCCCGCGCTATTCAGGACATCGCCGTGCGTTGTGGGGTCAAGGAGGTCCGGTATCCATTTCGGAACGATGATTGCGTTTTGTGCGGACGCTGTG
This sequence comes from Deltaproteobacteria bacterium, assembly GCA_030591725.1. Classification (GTDB taxonomy): domain Bacteria; phylum Myxococcota_A; class Polyangia; order JAAYKL01; family JAAYKL01; genus JAUVAN01. The sequence continues at coordinate 440 of JAUVAN010000299.1, read as the reverse complement.
TGCGGGTTTGCACCGAGATCTGGAAGGCAAGGGCAATCGGCTTTGTCGGGCGGGGCAAGGACCGCCACGTGGACTACCCCTTCGGCATCCGACCCGAGTTCTGCAAGCAGTGCGGCAGCTGCATCGAGCTTTGCCCCATGACCATCACTCCTTGCGACGGTCCCATGAAACCCGGGGAGGAATACCTCTGCGGCAAATGCGAATCGCAGCTCATAATCGCCGATGAGACGCCGGGCAGTTGCGTGTGGTGCGAACTGGGCGAAAGCTTCGGCTGCGCTCGCTATGCCTAGAAATCCAGGCTTGGGTTGATGAAACCTGTGCGTCGCCAGTAATATCGGCATAACGGGGAGAGCAACTACAGGCAGTTGAGCTTCCTATGTCAGGCTTTTTGGTGTTCTGGAGAGCCTCGGAATCAATGGCTTGCCCGATAGCCGAGGATG
>JAUVAN010000257.1 GCA_030591725.1 Deltaproteobacteria bacterium | reverse complement strand
CTGTCTCGGCGGAGAGGTGGCGCGCGCTTTTCGGAACGTGGGCTTTGACAAGGCCAGGGAGGTGGCGGCTGTATACAAGCAGTTGTTTGAGCCGGGGGCCTTCTTTCTGGAAGTTCAAAACAACGGATATCCGGGTCAGACCGAGTACAACAACGCACTTCGCAAGATCGGTCAGGAGCTTGATATCCCCCTGCTGGCCACCAACGACGTGCACTATCTCCCGGCGCAAGATGCGAAGGCTCACAAGGTGCTGATGTGTATCGGGAAGGGTGTGACCCTCGACGATCCCAAGGCGGAGAGCCACTACACGGACGAGCTCTATTTGAGGGACGCGGACGAGATGCGGGAAGTCATGAAACACTTTCCGGACGCCGTGGAAAATACCCTCAAGGTGGCGCAAATGTGCGAGCAGGTAGTCCCGACCGGCCCGCTGGAGCTACCGAACTACCAGGTTCCTCCCGGGACGACACTTGACGAATACCTGAGACAGACCGCGCACGAAATGCTCAACCGGAGGTTCGAGGAATTTGCGCAGCGTGACAAGAATGTTGACACCAACCGGTACAGAAAGCGCCTGGACTCCGAACTCGATGTGATCTGCGAGATGGGGTATCCGGGATATTTCCTCATCGTGCAGGACTTCATCGCCTTCGCAAGGGAGAAGGGCATACCCGTCGGGCCCGGTCGTGGATCGGGCGCCGGATCGTTGGTGGCGTACTCGCTGCGTATCACCGACCTGGATCCCATACCTCTGAATCTTCTTTTCGAGCGGTTTCTCAACCCCGATCGCACCTCGATGCCGGACTTCGACATTGATTTCTGCAAGGAACGGCGGGACGAGGTAATAGCGTACGTCGTGAATAAGTACGGTGAGAACAACGTGGGGCAAATAGCCACCTTTCACCAGCTCAAACGCCGATCGGTCGTGCGCGATGTGGGCCGCGTGATGGGCATGGCGTATGGGGATGTGGACAAGATCGCGAAGCTCGTCCCCGATGATCCCAAGGTGACCTTGCGGGATGCCCTCGATAACGAAGATCGCTTGAAGAAGGCGCGGCGCGAGGATCCGGCGGTGAACGAACTTCTGAGCTACGCGCAGCGGCTCGAGAACCTCAACAGGCACGCGGGAATGCATGCGGCCGGTATCGTGATCGGCAACAGGCCCCTCTGGGAATACGTTCCGGTGTTTGCCAGCAGCGACCGAAATGCTTCGACCCGGCTGGCAAGCCAGTTCGACATGAACTTCGTGGAGTCGTGTGGCCTGGTGAAGTTCGACTTCCTGGGTCTGAAGACACTGACCGTGATCGACACGGCGGTGAAGCTTGTCAATAATCGACCGGATCGAGCCGAGCCGCTGGATATCGGCCATGTAGATCTCGCGGATCCGCAAGTCTACGAGCTCATCTCATCGGGACACACATGGGGTATCTTTCAGCTCGAATCTCGCGGTTTCCAGGAACTCCTTCGCCGTCTCAAGCCGGATTGTTTCGAGGACATAGTCGCCGCGGTGGCGCTTTATCGCCCCGGACCGCTCGAGGGAGGGATGGTCGATCAGTTCGTGGAGTGCAAGCACGGACGCATGAAGATCGAGTATCCCCATGCCAGGCTGGAAAAAATACTTCAGGAGACCTACGGCGTCATCGTCTACCAGGAACAGGTGATGCAAGCAGCGCAGATACTGGCCGGCTATTCCCTCGGAGCTGCGGATGTCATGCGCCGGGCCATGGGCAAGAAGAAGCACGACGTGATGGCCAAGGAGCGGATGAAGTTTGTCTCCGGATGCGAGCGCAACGGAATCGACAGCTCCAAGGCCAACGAGGTTTTCAACCTGATAGACAAGTTCGCCGGGTACGGCTTCAACAAGAGCCACTCTGCCGCGTACGCGCTGATCACCTTCGAGACCGCGTGGTTGAAGACCCACTATCCGGTTGAGTTTCAGGCGGCTTTGCTCACCTGTGACGCCGAGAACACGGACAAGGTGGCGTCGTATATCAGGGTCGGCAAGGACATAGGGGTGGAGGTCGCGCCTCCTGACGTCAACAGATCCCAGATAGCGTTCTCTGTCCTTCCCGGGGAAGGCGATTCCGATCGGGACAAGATCCTTTTTGGTCTCGGAGCGATCAAGGGCGTGGGGTCTGCCGCTCTCAAGGCGATCTTTGAGGCCAAGGAGGACGGTCCGTTCAAGGATATCTTCGATCTGACGATGCGCGTGGATCTGGGCAAGGTCAACAGGGGCGTGATCGAGTCGCTTATCAAATCCGGGGCGTTCGATTCCTGCTCTCTTGGCAAGGAGGTGAATCGCGGGCAAATGTTCGGGGCGCTCGACAGCGCAATCGAGCGTGGTCGGACGGCTCAGAGGGACAGGGAGGCCGGACAGATCGATTTCTTCGGAGCGCTCACGCCCAGAATCAAAGACGGCGCGGAGTGGGATGATCTTGCAAGCAGCGCGCGATACGGCGAATACAGGGAGTGGACCGAGCGCGAGATCCTGTTCCACGAGAAGGAGTCGCTCGGCTTCTTCATGTCGGGACATCCCATGAATAGATACGCGGCCGAGGCATCACGTCTGACCGGTTGCAACACCTCAAACTTGAGCAGCCGAAAGGATCGTGACGAGGTGTCGATCGCCGGGATCGTAGTGGACTACGAGGAGCGAAAGACCAAATCGGGCAAGCGAATAGGGATCGGCGCCGTGGAAGATCTATTGGGCCGGGTGGATCTGATAGTCTACTCCAAGCATCTTGAGGAGTTTTCCGAAGTTTTGCATTCGGATGATCCCCTGCTTATAGCGGGCACGCTCAGGGTGGATGAGCATGAGGAGGGTGAGGAGCGAAAGATCATGCTGACAGGGGCCGTTCCGCTTGTTGACGTGCGGGCCAAACGAACGAAGGAAGTGCACCTCAAGATAGACGGCGCCGTTTTTCAGGCCGTCACCATGGAGGCTTTGAAGAAGTTGCTCGAAAAACACCCGGGACGATGCGATGCGTACATCGAGGTCACCATATCCGGCAAATCGGTCACGACTATTGATCTTCCGGAGCAGTTCAGGCTTGCTCCGAGCGACGACCTGCTGCACGATCTCGACAAGTTCGACGGCGTTTCGGGGGTGGACTTTCGATGAACAAGAGCTGGAAAATGAACAGAGATGCCACCGTTTACATTGCCGGCCATGACGGAATGGTCGGCTCGGCGGTGGTGCGGGCGCTCGAGGCGCGGGGGTACGAGAATCTTCTGTGGCGAACGATCGACGATCTGGACCTGTGTGACGGGGCACGGGTCGCCGACCTGTTCAGGGACCACCGGCCGGATGTGGTGGTGCTCGCGGCGGCGCGGGTGGGCGGGATCCAGGCCAACATGGATCACCCTGCGGAGTTTTTATACGAGAACCTGATGATGCAGAACAACGTCATTCATCAGGCATATCTCTCAGGGGTGCAGAAGCTCTGTTTCCTGGGCAGCTCCTGCATCTTCCCCCGCCTTTGCCCTCAGCCCATGAAGGAGGAATACCTCCTTACCGGTCCGTTAGAGCCGACCAATGAGGGTTACGCGGTGGCAAAGATCGCAGGGCTCAAGATGATCGAGTACTACCGGCGGCAATATGGATTCAACGGCATCAGCGTCATGCCCTGCAACCTCTATGGCACCAACGACCATTTCGATCCGCGGCACGCTCACGTATTATCCTCGCTGGTAAAACGGTTCGTGGATACGGTGGACGAAGGGCAGTCGGTGGTGACCGTCTGGGGAACTGGGACGGCGCGTCGGGAGTTCATGCACGTGGACGATGTAGCTGCCGGGATCCTCTTCCTCATGGAGCATTACGAATCCGGAGAGTTCATCAACGTGGGCTGGGGTGAGGACGTGACCATCAGGGAACTCGCCGGCCTCATCGCTCACGAGACCGGTTTTGACGGAGCCGTTGAATGGGATACCTCCAAACCCGACGGCATGCCCAGAAAGTGCCTGGACGTTTCCCGCATGCATGAGATCGGGTTCAGTCCCAGGATAATTCTGGAGCAGGGGATCGCACAGACTGTCCGGGAATATCGTCAGATCAAAACAGCTGCGGCCGACAAGGAGTAGAGATGATTCCACTCATGAAAAACCCGTTCCTGCAGGCAAGCGAGACAAAGGAGCGGCTCGCCAGGTTCATAGCGACGACCAATCGGTTCAGCATGGGCCCTGAATGCAGAAAATTTGAGAGGGCATTCGCCGGCTACCAGGGCGCAAAGGACGCGGTGTTGTTCAACAGCGGAGGCAGCGCAAACCTGGCCATGTTTCAGACCCTGGTTAACCTGGGCCTTCTGTCACGGGGCGATCGGGTGGGGTTCTCATCTCTGACGTGGTCGACCAACGTCATGCCGCTCTTCCAGCTCGGTCTGGAGCCGGTGCCGGTGGATTGCTCGACGGCGACGCTGAATGTGATGTCGAAGGATCTTGAGGCGCGCCTCGAGGAGACGGACCTTGCTGCCCTCTTTATCACCAACGCCATGGGGTTCGCCGGGGATTTGGGTGAGATAAAGAAGATCTGCGACGAACGTGAAATTTTACTTGTGGAGGACAACTGCGAGGCGCTCGGAACGGTGTTGCCCGAGGGCAAGGCGGGCTCTTTTGGGGAAATGACGAGCTTCTCTTTCTTCATCGCGCATCACATGTCGACCATCGAAGGGGGGATGGTGTGCACGGACGACCAGGATCTGGCCGAGATGCTCCGAATAGTTCGCGCCAACGGATGGGATCGAAACCTGACGGCCGCCCAGCAGCGCAAGTGGCGAAAGAAGTACAACGTGGATTCGGAGTTCGACGCGAAATACACATTCTACGATCTCGGCTACAACATGCGGCCCACGGAGATCACGGGGTTCATGGGCTCCTGCCAGATGGACTTCCTGGATGAGACGGTAGAGGCGCGGGAGCGCAACTACGACTTGCTCGCCGCAGTATCCAGTGAAAACCCGGATCTAAGAGATCTGGACCGCTCGAACATCGACGTGCTGTCCAGCTTCGCCTTTCCGGTGCTCTGCAAGACGCCGGATCTCAGGCAGTCGTACCTTGCGCAGTTCGCCGGCGCCGGCGTGGAGATCAGGCCCATGATCGCCGGGAACATCCAGAACCAGCCTTTCTACAAAAAGCACAGCTCCAGGAACTACGAACTACCCGGAACACAACAGGTGGACGAGTGCGGATTCTATTGCGGGAATTACCCGGAGCTCACCGAGGCAGATCTCGAGGTCCTTGCCAGCTGCCTCGAAAAGTACTGAAAAATCAGATCAGAAACGGCGACCGATCGCGATCTCTCGCGCGAGTCCGCGTATGAATCGGAACCCCGTCGGCAGGGAGGTGGCGGTACTCTCGCCGCCGATCCGGTCGCTTTCGATGGTGGGAATTTCTCTGATATCCAGACCCAACTTCATGGCGCGCATGGACATCTGGTATTCTATGAGAAATCCCTGCGCGTCGACGTTCAGCCTGGAAAAGGCGTCGCGGGTGATTGCCCGGTATCCGTTGATGGTGTCCCGGATGTAGGACTTCCTGTCAAAAAAGACACCGCGTCCGTTGAAGGCGAGATTGGCAAGCAGTGTAAACCCCTGGTTGGCCCAGGCCCGAAACGGAAGTGTCAGATTGTCTTCCTCGTTTCTGGCGCCTTTTCCAAAACGACGGGCAATGGCCATGTCCGCGCCGGCTTCAACCGCCGCGAAGAGTCCGGGAATGTCGGACGGGTCCTCGTTACCATCGGGGGAAAAGAAGCAAAGGACGTCTCCACCGGTTTCTTCAAATGCTATGCGGAAGGCCTCTCCTCGTCCTTTCTTTTCCTGTCCCACGACGCGAAGCTTCTTCTTTTCCAGAAACTCCAGCGTGCCGTCGGTCGATCCGCCGTCAACGATGAGCACCTCATCGGCGGCGTCGAATGGAATCTGATCGTGGAGCGCGGTGATCCCCTCGATCTCGTTCAGGGTCAGCAAAATGAGTGATTTTTTCAAAGCCGGCTCCTCTCCTGTAAACGATCCCGGCGTCGCCCCCGAAGATAAGGTTGACGAAAGCGCACCAATTTACAAAAAAGGAGATACAACACGCAAGGCAAAAAGGGGCGTCTTGAAGCGGGTCACCGAATACGTCAAGTCCAATCCGGGAATGATGCTGGCTATCCTGGCCTGCGCGATCGTCCTGTTCACCACCCGGGGCATGCTGGT
>JAUVAN010000494.1 GCA_030591725.1 Deltaproteobacteria bacterium | reverse complement strand
GAGAAACAGACGGCGACCAAGACGCTCGAGGACTACGGGACGCGAGCGGCGGGGAGGTGAAGCCCCGGCCACATAGTGGCGCGATCATCGGCGCCAGGTACGCAGTTCTTGAGTTATTTGCCTGTTCAGCTCGAACTACCGGAACTTCTTAAAAACTACCGACCTGCACCCATGTAATTAGGTGATGTACTAATGAGGAAGCGCAAGCAATGAAGCGAATTGTGAAACGCTTAATGAAGGGAGCACTGCTTTTCATAGCACTGGTAGTGGTCTTGATTGGGGGCCGGATCGTCCTTGGACTGCTGCTCAAGCCAGCCCCGCCCGCCCTCACCGCAGAAGAAGAGGCGCTTCGTACTCGCGCCCTGGGCCTCCACCACGACGCCATCGTCGTTGACGGGCACAACGACCTGTCCACTTTTATTCTCGACTTCGGGTTTGATCTTGGGATGGACGGTGACGAGGAGGGCGACCGTAGCCCAATCATCTATGCCTTTATTCTGCCCTGGCTTCCGAATCCGCCCTACGGGGACGAGGTGCGCACGAACACCGATCTGGCCCGCGCCCGCGAGGGTGGTCTCGACGTCACCTTCTTTTCAGTTTGGCCGGAGTGCGGATATTACGAATCTGGTGGGTCGGAAATGGCTCGTCAGCGCGCTCTCGAAAAAATCGAAGCACTGCAAGATTCTGTGTTGCGAAATGCTGACCACGTCGAATTTGCACACAGAGCTGCAGATATAACGCGTATCACAACCGAAGGGAAGTTGGCGCCCCTGATGGCCTTGGAGGGGGGGCATGTAATCGAAAACCTGGAGCAGTTGCGCCAGTTCTATGATCTGGGCGTGCGACGATTGACCCTCGCCCAGGATTGTAGCCACAACTGGGCCGACTCGTCCCGAGATGATCCCGTCGCATATGGTCTCTCCGAATTCGGGCGCCAGGTCGTGGGTGAGATGAACCGTCTCGGGATGATCGTGGACATTTCCCATGTCTCTGACGAAACCTTCTGGGAAGTGATCGCCGTGGCTGAGGTACCGATCATCGCATCTCATTCTAATGCACGTGTACTTGCCGACCACGTGCGTAATATGGATGACGATATGCTCCGCGCGGTGGCCGATACTAACGGTGTCGTCATGGTCAACTTCAGCGGCCTTTTCCTCGACCCGCGAAAGACGTCCGAGTGGAAAGTCTTTTTGGGCTTGCACTGGTTCACACATCCCAAGCAACCGGACACACCGCTGTCACTCCTTATAGACCACATTGATCACATTGTTCAGGTGGCCGGGAGCGACTACGTTGGCCTCGGCTCTGACTTTGATGGTGGTGTTTCTTTCCCTCAAGACCTGAAAGATGTGGGGGATCTTCCAAACATTACATTTGAGCTCATGCGGCGGGGCTACTCTGATGATGATATCCGAAAAATTCTGGGCGGAAACTTGCTCCGTGTGCTTGGTGAGGTGGAGTCTTTTCGAACTACCGGAACTTCTTAAGAACTACGGACCTGCCACCCATGGAGATCTCGGCCGGCGACAACCTCCTCAATCCACTGCAAGGTCCCAGTACCGACCGTGCACCTCGGCCACACGCGGCACCGCCGGGCAGTCACCGGTGGTTGTTGGCAGGGGCTCGGCGAGACGCTCACCCCCCATCTCGTCGAGCACCCGCGCCACCGATCCGCGCAGCGCGTTGAGGTCATAGCCCCCTTCGAGCACCGCGGCGAAGCGCCCGCCGGCGTGTTCGGCGGCGATCCGCAGCAGCACCCGCGCCAGGCAGCCGAACCCCTCCTCGCTGACCCCCATTGAGGCCAGAGGGTC
>JAUVAN010000058.1 GCA_030591725.1 Deltaproteobacteria bacterium | reverse complement strand
CCGAAGAAAGGCGAGCAGATATGGCCCTTAATAAAGCCGACAGAATAAAAATCTGGTTCGATGCCGAGGGCGATTATTTGGAGGTTCGTTTCTCGGACCAACCGGGATATATGCGCGAGACCGACAATGATGCCGTGATGGAGCGCGTTGACGAACGAGGAGAAATCCTCGGTTTTTCAATCATAAATGTAAGCAAGCTCACTTGTGGAAAACCACTGGTTGCCGACCTCCTTTCAAAGCCGCACGACCAAAGCGCCGCCGGTTGACATAATACCCCCCCCAAAAAAGATCCACGGGCCTTCCGAAACGTAACCTCATTATCCGAAGGGCTGACACCCCGGGGCATTTGATATGTTTCGCCTCGGTTGACGAGTATAATGCGCCCTTCGACAACAATTGACGGAGGAATCCGATGCATAGTCACGTCCCAAGACTCATATCGTTATCGTTATTCATTGCACTCTTTTTCACGGCATGCGGAGGGCCGCCGCCGCCGGCTCCCAAGCTGGTGCCGCCCTTAGGATCGAGGATGGAGCTGGCCGCCGGGGACGTCTGGCTGGTTACTGACTCTGAAAAGAAGAGGTTGATCACCGGAGCCATGTTGCCCGAAGAAGCGGGGATAAGCCTCGGGGATGGTGCGCGCGCCCTGGTTCGCCTCGGCGACGGCACCGGCGTGTTCATGCGCGGTGGCACGGAGATCCTGATCAAGGACGATTCGGTAACCCTGAAAAGCGGTGAGCTGTGGGCGGACGTGCCGGCCGACGAGGAGAATCTCCGTCGATTCGTGGTTTCGAATACAACGATAACTGCTTCCGGCGCGGGTTTCGACTTGCTCCTGGACGACAAGGGGGTGCATGTCTACGTGGCTCGAGGGCTGGCGGTGGTCGCGTCTCCACACGGAAGGGAAGAGGTCCAGAACGGCGAGCGTGCGACCGTGGGCCTCGGCGAAGGGGCTCCCGTGGTCGAACCCGTGGGGTTCTGGGAGGACTGGACCGGCGGGATGGCCGATCGGGAGCTCTCGGTGGGAAGAGGTGGAAAAGGCTCGGGGCGAATTTACGGAATCGATCGCGCCAACCCCGGCTCCGCTCCCCAGGAACTCCATATTCTCACCCAGGAAGTCCGGGCAATAATCCGCGACGGCATCGCCCACACTACCGTGGACCAGCGTTTCTTCAACCCCTCGAACTCCGACGTGGAAGGGTGGTACTGGTTCACCGTTCCCGAGGGAGCTTCCGTGGAGAGGTTCGCCCTGGAGGTGAACGGATACCTGGTGGAAGGAGAGATGACCGAGCGAAACCAGGCCGCCGAGGCTTACGAGGAAGCCATCCAGAAGGACTTCGATCCGGCGCTGCTCGAGTGGGTGGAGGGGCGAACCTTCAGAGCGCGCATCTATCCCATTCCCGCGTCCGGCGAGCGGCGGGTCGTCCTGTCGTATACCCAGTTCCTCCCGCTGGCCGACGGAATCTATCGCTACGTGTATCCCATGGGCGGCGAGGGCGAGAAGCGCATCCAGGAGTTTTCTCTTCAGGTGATCCTGGGCGACGAGGGAGAAAACTACGAGATCGCCACGTTACAGGACGCCCGGGTCGAGGACGACTCCTCCATGATCTCCATGCGGCGCTCCGGGTTCGTGCCGCGCTCCGATTTCCTGCTCGAGCTGAGGCCCGTGGAAAAAGTAGATCCCCTGCGCGTGGTTCGTTATTCCAGCGGGCGCAACGAAGCGGATTTCGTAATGCTCCGTTACGCTCCGGATGTCGACTGGGCCGCCGTGAAGGAAGTTCCCGGGGATGTGGTGGTGGTTCTGGATACCTCCGCGGGTGGTGGCGAGACCGAGCGCCAGATCCGATCGGATGCGGCGGAGGCTATATTGCGAGCCCTGTCCGACGGGGATCGGTTCGCGGTGGTCGCTTCAGACCTCACGCCCAGAGTGGTATTCCCCGATACGGGTCTCATCAACGCCACCGAGGAGAACGTCTCCCTGGCCACCGAGAAGCTGTCCGAGGTCAGCTCGGCGGGCGCGACGGATCTGGGCGAGATGTTCAGCGTGGCTCTGGGGCTGGTCCACGAGGCGGAGCAACCGGCGGTAGTGTATGTGGGTGACGGGCGTCCCACCGTGGGGGAGACCACGTCCATGGAGCTGGCCGAGCGGCTGCGTCGATCTCTGGGGGATTCGAGGGCGCGTCTGTTCACCATCGCGGTGGGAGCCGAGGCGAATCACTCCTTGCTGGAGCGGCTCTCCAGGATGGGCGGCGGACGCTCGTTCCGCATAGATACTCCCGAGCAGACCGTGCAGGAGGCTATCCGTTTTGTCGGCCTGGTAAAGACTCCGACCATCACCGATCTTTCGATCGACGCGGGAGCGGGACTGGACCAGTCGTTCGCCACGGTGGCGGGCAAGGTCTCCGAGGGCAAGGAGATTGTCCTTCTGGCCCGGACTCACCACAAGCTGCCGGAAAAAATACGCATCAGCGGGCGGCTCGCCGGCGAGTCGTTCGAGCGCGAGTACGAGACGGAAGTGGTCAAGGGAGAGGAGCACGGATACGTCCCGTCCCTGTGGGCCCGGATGTACCTGGAGCGGTTGATGGGTGAGGGTCGCGTGGAGAACCGGGGCACCATCATCTCGCTGGGCCTGAGCTACGCTTTGATGACTCCGTACACGTCCTTCCTGGTTCTGGAGAGCGACCAGGCTTACTACGAGGCCGGGATAGCGCGCAGGCATCGCCATCACACGTGGACCGGATTCGACACCGTGGATACGGGCATGAGGATGGCGCAGGTTTCGCAGCCCGGGGCCGGGGGCAGCGAGCAATCCTACGACGAGGACGTTGTGATGGAGGAGGCCGATGGGGAGTACTGGAATGACGAACTCGGACACTATCGACAGGAAAAGAGCCGGGATGTTCGATCGTCCGAGGTTGCAGAGCCGGCGCCGCCCCCCGCGCCGAAGGCCGCACCCTCGCCCGTGACGACCGTCGACGCGAGTAGTTCCAGCGGGTACGGTGGGTTGAGAGGGAAAAGTGGAGGCGCAAGGCGAGCAAAAAGGAAAGCCGTGAAGAAAGAGAGCCGGGGCACAGGCTCGATCAGTGGAAAAAGAACGTTGGATCGCTTGACTACGAATCGTCCGCTGCAAGATCAGGCCGATGACTCAAGTATCGCATGGAGCAGAGCCCGTCACTCAAAGTCCAGCATCGTGACCGGTGGCGAAGTCCTGAGCAAGCTGGGAACCGGCAGGGGCAAGAAGGACAAGAAGAAGAAGGCCGAGTCCAGGGAAAAGATGGTGGAGAGGATCCTTGAGAAGGCGATAGCGGCGAGGCCGGCGCCGAGACCGGCCGTGAAGAACCTGTTCACAAGGGGAGTATGCTCGGACGCTTCGCGGAGGCCGCTGTCCCAGCGAAGGCTCCTGTGGCAGCTGCGGCTGGCGAGGGCCGATACGACACAGCGTCTGGCTGCGGTGTTCTTCGATGCGGGAAGCCAGTGCGAGCTGCCCCGGTGGAAGCATCAAAGAGAGCTGCTCGCCATGATCGAGCGACGCGTGCAGACTCCGAGCGACGTCTACAGTCTTCTCGCCCTGTTCGACAGCTATCCCAGGCTGCAGAAATATCTGCGCAAACGGATCATTCGCCGGACCCTTGATCCGGACATGACCATGCATCTTTACGAGCCGTCCACCATCGACTGGTACTCGGTGAGGCGCGGCCTGGCGGCCATGGAGTCGCCCAAAAAGCGCCTGGTCAAGTTGCGCAAGATCCTCGAGCACAGCCCGGAGGATCCCGCCGGGAGGGCGTTGCTCATCGAGCTGTTGCTCGACGTGGATGAGGTGGAGGAGGCGCGGGCGGTCGCGTCCAGGCTGCGCAGGGACGAGCAGGCCGGACCGCTGGTGCTGGGAACCCTGTGCGACCTGCAGTCCGAGGTGGGGATGGAAGAAGAGGCGCGCAGGACCTGCTCCGAGCTTGTGGAGTTCAACGAAACCGATCCGTCGGCCAGGGCGCGCTTGGGGGATCTGTTCCTGCGCCACGGATGGTACGAGGCGGCATACAGGCAGTACAGGACCCTGGTGGCGATGCTCGGGGAAAGCCCGGAGGCCGCGCTCAGGCTGGCCATGGCGGCCGCGGGCATGGGAAAGGTGGACGAGGCGCTGCGCATCGAGCGCAGGGTCGCGGCGGGGGAGGGCGAGACCGGCCCCAGGGATCCCAGGAGATGGGCCAGGCTGCACTCGGCGATCAAGCTGGCCAGGATGATGATGGCGCCCGACGGGTCGGATGGAGGGGATCAGAAGAAGGCTCTCGAGAGAAGCCTCAAGCGCACCCGGAATTTTTCGGATCCCATGACCCTGGTTCTGCTGGTGTGGGAGGACTTCGATGCCGACCTGAAGCTCGTCGCTCGGCGCGGCAAGGAGGACTACACCGTTTCGGATCGGGTCGAGTCAACGGAGACAGGGCTCGTGATGATCGATCTCGGGCGAAAGCCCCCGAAGGACGTGGATCTGACTGTTGAGATCGCTTCTGTCCCGCTGCGCCGGGCGGTTCCGTTCTCCCTGGTCTCCATCGTGTGGGATGGTGAAAAATTCTCCGTCTCCGAGAAGAAGGGAACCCTCAAACCGAGGGCGCAGAAGGTCATCGCGGGTAGGTAGTCAAAATATCCCGAAACCCATACATCAAGTTGTAGTAACCTTGAAATGCTGACCCATTCTCAAGGAGCTTCGCTGATGTTCTTTTTCCGTCTTCAATTATTGATGTTCCTCGCGTTGTCTTCATGCGCTTCCGGACAGGTGACGCCCCCCAGCGACGACAACGGGCCGGATACCGACACAGACTCCGACACAGATTCTGATACGGACTCCGATACCGATTCTGACACCGATTCTGATACCGATTCTGATACCGATTCTGACACAGATTCTGACACAGATTCTGACACAGATTCTGATACTGACACGGATACGGACACTGATACTGATACTGACACGGATACGGACACTGATACTGACTCAGATCCTTGCGCCGCCATCTCTTTTAGCTACGATTTCGAGTCCGGCCCACAGGGTTTTACCCATAACCCCACAAGTGGCATCGCCGGTGACGATCCATGGGAACTCGGAGATCCGAGCATCGGTAGTTGTAACTCCGGGACGAACTGTTGGTGCACGGATCTGAACGCCGATTACGACGACTGCGAGATGGCGGAACTCCTGACTCCGATCATCGATCTGTCGGCTTGCGACGGCTCGACCATGACAGTGGAGCTGACCTTCTGGCACTACTACTTGTTTGAAGACTACTCGGGTGGCAAGTGGTGGGACGGAGGTCTGGTGCAGTTCTCCAGCGACGGCGGCACAAGCTGGAGCGATGTCTCCCCGACACCCGCTTATCAGGGCGTCATGCAGGGATCCTATTCCGGTTGTACTCCCACTCCCGATGTGGCCGGTCATCAGGCATGGTCCGGTGATATCCCGGGCGGGACGTGGCAGCAGGTGACGGTCGATATCGGAAGCACATATCGGGTCGCCTCGTTCAGGGTTCGGTTTCTTTTCGGCGCCGACGAGAATGACACCGATTTCGGCTGGGGTATTGACGACGTGGATGTGTCATCCAGTTGAACAGGATGCCGTTGGCCCCTACGGTGTTACCAGACCTCGAACGACGATGTTGTCGACTCTCCAGGTTCCGGTGGAGGAAGAAGCTCCGGACGCCCCCACAAAGAAGCTGACAGGTGCGGTGTATGGCCCCGCCAGCGTGCTCAGATCCACTGTGTTCATGGGTGACGCGCTGAAGCCGGTGTGCGTGGTTCCGGTTCCGGCAGCAACAAGACCCGAGCCGTCGTCAAGTACGATCGCCCAATCGGTGGGGCCGGCGCCGGAGCGGCGGTCGTCGAACTGAAACTCGTCAAGCGTGATGGATCCGCCGCCGGGAGGCGTGACGATGAAGTAGAAATAGTTGGGAGAGGTAGTATCGTTCCATTCGGTGTCCGAGATCGCGCGTCCCGGGTTACCGACGAAGTCGGTATACGAGCCGTCCGCAGTATCCATGTCCGTGGACGCGACTCCAGTCGCCAGGTAGGTCGGTGCCGCTGTGAAGGTAGTCACGCCGTCATCGAATGAGTAGACCACTATGTCGATGTAGGGATCGATGCTTCCATCCGGTCCCGCATCGGCGTCGGTGTCCGTATCGGTATCGGTGTCCGTACTTCCGTCCATGCCCGCGTCGGCATCCGTATCAGTATCGGTGTCGGTACTTCCGTCCATGCCTGCGTCGGAGTCCGTGTCTGTATCCGTATCGGTATCGGAGTCCGTGTCTGTATCCGTATCGGTATCGGAGTCCGTGTCGGAGTCCGTATCGGAGTCCGTGTCGGAGTCCGTGTCGGTATCAGTGTCACCACCTGCGTCTTGATTACTGTTGCCGTCATCGCCACAACTGCACAGTCCCAGGCTGAGCAGCGCAGCCATGAGCAGGATTATCGAATGTTTCATGGTTCATTCCTTTGTGTTGGTTTTTGCCAGTGTATCACTACTTGAAAACCCGCTCCATTTTGAATTGTCCCTCGTCGAGTCGCGCTATGGCGAACAGGTGGCTGTCTTCCCGGATGAGGCAGACGATTCCGTTGTTCTCGATATCTTTCGTCACTTCATAGTTCCCCGCGTCGATTGGTCGACCGTCCGAAACGAATGACTGATCTTCGGGCAGGATCTCCACTCGGGGATAGGTGTGGAGCGCGTTCGTTGGTGAGATGATCTTCGATTCCAGTTCGCCTTGCCTGGCCAGTTTATCGAGGTGGTCCATGTGGACGGCGTCCACGACGTCAAACCCGGAGGTGAAGGTCCTGCGCAGATAGGAAAGATGACCCTCAGTCCCCAGCGCCTTTGCGAGATCTCTGGCAAGGGATCGAATATAGGTTCCCTTGCCGCAGCGAATGTCCAGGCCGATCTCCGTTTTGGATACGCGGGTGATCGAGATGGAGTGGATTGTCACGTTCCGGGGCGCCGGCGCGATATCTTCACCCCGCCGGGCCTTCTTGTACATTGCTTCCCCATCTTTTTTCAGCGCGCTGAAACGAGGGGGCACCTGGCTGATGACTCCGGTGAAGTCCATGAGTATGGTCGCTAGCAATTCTTCTCCAACTAACGGGATGGGTGCTGTGGCGATCTCTCTCCCCGTAGAGTCGTCCGTATCGGTCTGCGTTCCCAGGGCCAGGGTGGCCAGGTATCTCTTCTCTGAGTCCATCAGGTACGGGACCAGCCTTGTGCCCTGACCGAGGCAGACAACCAGCAGTCCCGAAGCGAGCGGATCGAGGGTTCCCGCATGTCCGACTTTCCGCAGGCCCATCGTTCGTCGGATTGTCCTCACAACGTCGAACGATGTCGGACCGATGGGCTTGTCGACGAGGAGGATTCCGTTCATGGAACCGGGCACTCAGTTGGAATCGTTCGAATCGAATGCGGATGGTCGATCGAGGAAATCCCGTGCAGCATCGCGAACCACATCGATGGCCTCCTCCATTGATACTTTATGGATGGTAGCGCCGGAAGCGTTTCTGTGGCCCCCTCCGCCGAACTGTGCGGCCAGTTCCGCCACATCGACTTGCCCCTTGGACCTGAAGCTGACCTTGATGTGTCCCTCCGGTTCCTGACGGAACATGGCCGAAATCTCGACACCACCCACGGATCTTCCCAGGTTGATCATGCCGTCAAGGTCGGCCTTTGCGGCGCCGGCCTGTTCGAGCATTTTGGGCGTGCTGTACAGGTACGCGTAGCGACCGTCATCGCTTAATTGCAGGGTTCCGGCCACCGCAGCGAGTAGGCGCTGGCGCTGGATCGGGTACGACTCGTAGAGCGCGGTCGCCGATTTCCAGGGGTCGGCCCCGAGCGTTATTAGCTCTGCGGCTGTGTGATGGGTCGCGGGTGTCGTGCTCGTGTAGCGAAAAGACCCGGTGTCCGAGACGATGGAAGTGTAGAAGCACTGAGCGGCCTCGCTATCGACGGGCCAGACCAGCTCTTTTGTCAGTTGGAAAAGGAGTTCGCCCACTGCAGAGACCTTCCGGCGAATGACGATGTCCCCCATTTCGCCGTGGGTCATGTGATGATCGATCACCGCCAGGGTCCCCCGTTTTTGCGGGGATGGAAACCCCCTGGGCAGGAGACTTTCGTCGGCTGTATCAAGGAGAACGGTGAGGTCGAATTCGTCGTCCACGTTCAATTCGCTCACGACGTCCGTCGAGCCCGGGAGAAATTGCAGGGTGCCGGGGATTCCGTCGGGACAATACAACAACGGATTCTTCCCCAACAAGTGGAAGATACTACCGAGACCAAGCAACGATCCGATGGCGTCGCCGTCCGGGTTGGCATGTGCGCAAATCAGTATCTTATCCGATTGCGTTACGAGTCCGGCCAGGTTCTTTTCCGGTGTCTCTTTTTTTGTTTTCATTTCAGTTTCGCTCGATGTCTGCGAGATCAACTCGTCGATCTTGTAGCCCTGATCGAGACTTTCGTCGAACTGAAAAGCCAATACGGGCGTGAAGCGCAGTTCGAGGGATCGGCCCAGCTCTCTTTGAAGGAAGGGCGCGGATCTCTTGAGGCTGTCGTAAAGGATGCTCGGATCTCCACCCTTTGTGGACACGAAGAAGACCCTGGCATGACGCAGATCCGGGGACATCACCACGTCGGTGATGGTGACCCAGGTGAGCTGTTTGTCGGAAGCCACCGTGGTGAGAAGTCGCGAGATTTCCGCCCGGACGCTTTCTCCCACCCGCTGCTGACGCCTGGTCTGGTCTTTTCGGTGTCCTACCATTCCCGTTCTCCGATATCGCCTCCCAGCGGGATGATTTCGGTCTGGATTGATGTGACCGGGGCTACCCCAAGCCCCTCCACGAACCCACCGATCCGGCTGATCGTCGAGTCCACGTGAGAGGAGCTGTTACCGACCACAGTGATGCCTATTACTGCCCGCTGGAGCACATCGTTGTCCGCCACCTCGGCGACGGATGCGTTGAACTTTGCGCGTGTCCTCTCCACGATTCGCCGGACCATGGACCTCTTGCCCTTGAGGGATCCGTTACCGTGAAGATGCAGGGAAAGGCGAAGGACACCGACGAACATTGCTAAAGAACCCCCGGTCTCCTCAGGTGAGGGTCGCCGCTGTTTCTTTTTCCATGTACAACTCGATGACATCGCCATTCTTGATGTCATTATACCCATCGAGGCAGATACCACATTCGAACCCGGACTGAACTTCCTTCACGTCTTCCTTGAAGCGGCGCAAGGAGCTGAGCTTGCCCTCCCAGAGCTGTACTGAATCCCGGACAAGGCGCGCGCGGGAGTTTCGCATGACCTTGCCGTCGGTCACGTATGATCCAGCGATGGTCCCTATCTTGGGGATGGTGAAGGTATCGCGAACTTCCGCCATTCCGAGGGTCTCCTCCGTTATCGTTGGAGACAACAGGCCGAGCATTGCAGCCTTCACGGCGTCGATCACCTCGTAGATGATGGAGAATATCTTGACATCCACGCCCTGCTCTTCGGCCAGGCGCCGGGCCTTGCCCGCCGGTCGGACGTTGAAGCCGATTATGATCGAGTTCGATGTGGAGGCCAGGAGCACGTCCGATTCCGTGATGCCGCCTGTTGAAGCATGAATCACAGAGACCTTGACCTTTTCTCCGGTGAGCTTGGTGAGCGCATCCCGCAGGGCCTCGGTTGTGCCCTTGACGTCCGATTTGATGATGAGGTTCAGATCCACCTGCTCGCTTCCCTGCATTTGCTCGTACAGATCTTCGAGGGTCGCCGGTCGCGCGGAGACGAAAGCAGTTGAACGGCTCTTGTCGGCTCGGGACTGTCCCACCTTCTCGGCGGTCTTCATGTCCGTCGCCACGTCGAAGGTCTCTCCCGCGTCGGGCACGGAACCCATACCCAGCGCTTCCACCGGTGTGGAAGGGCCGGCCTCGGTTATCTTTTTGCCATGCTCGTCGGTCATGGCCCTGATCTTGCCGAAGGCGGATCCGGCCACGATGATGTCGCCCGTCTTCACCGTGCCGTCCTTGATCAGCAGGTTGGCCACCGGGCCGCGCCCTCTGTCGAGGTAGGCTTCGAGCACGACGCCCGTTGCCGGACGTGTCGGGTTGGCGTCCAGTTCCATCATCTCTGCCTGCAGGTTTATCATTTCCAGGAGCTTGTCCAGGCCGTCTCCCGTTTTGGCAGAAACGTCGACGATGATGGTGTCTCCTCCGAGCTCCTCGGGAAGAAGATTGTGCTCCATCAGCATGCGGCGAGTACGCTCCGGATCCGCGCCCGGCAGATCGCACTTGTTGACGGCCACGATTATCGGACAACCCGCCGCCCGCGCATGGTCGATAGCCTCGACCGTCTGGGGCATCACGCCGTCGTCGGCTGCGGCCACGAGAACGACGATGTCGGTGACCTTGGCTCCACGCGCACGCATGGCAGTGAAAGCCGCGTGGCCCGGAGTGTCGATGAATGCGATCTCCGATTTGCCTACTCTGGCCCGGTAGGCGCCGATGTGTTGTGTAATTCCACCGGCCTCCCCGGACACGACGTCCGCGTTGCGGATGGCGTCGAGCAGGGAAGTTTTTCCGTGGTCCACGTGTCCCATCATGGTGACGATGGGAGCCCTTGTCTCGCGTTGCGCACGCTCCTCATCGGTTTCTTCGGCGCGTGTGTGAGACAACAGTTCATCTTCCACAATGGCCACGTCCTCGACCTCGTATTCAAACTCCTCGGCGACGATCTTGGCGCTCTCGATATCCAGAGTGGAATTGATATTGATGCTGGCCACGCCCATCCCCATGAGCGTCATGAGCAGCTCGGTGGACTTCACGCTCATCTTCTTGGCCAGTTCCTGAAGAGTTATCGAGCCCTCTACGCGGATCACGCGCTTGATTGCTTTTGGAACCGTGATCTCGGTCTTCTTGCCCTTCTTTCCGGGCGTCATGCGGCGTTTGCGGCCGCGCGGTGGGCCGAACTTGGACGCCTGAGCCCCGGGCAAACTCCTGGCGGGCGTTATCTCACGGCTCTCCACCTGGCGACGGCGCGGTCCCTTGCCGCGAGCCTGATCAGCGGTGCCGGAATCCGGGGCAGGACGTTGTATCCTGCGACGGATGATCGGCGCCTCGGCCGCGGGTCTCAGGTAGATGCCGTCTTTTGCCGATTCGGCCGGAGCGGGAGTCCCGTTATCGACGGCAGGGGTCTGACTGTTCTGGAAGGTGGCCTCCATGAACAACTCCGGTCCTATATCGGGCACCTGCGGTTTGACTTCTTCTTCTGGTGCGACGGGTTGCGGTTTTTCTGGCGCTGTGGGTGGTTCCACAGGGGATACCACCTCCGGAGCTTCTTGTACGACAGGCTCCACCTTCTCCGAGACGGGAGCCGTCTCCTCCATGGCGATTTCGGCTTCCACGGGCGGGCGGGTTCGAGCCGGTTTGGGCGGCGCGCCTTTTTTGGTGCGGCGTCGAACGACGGTGGGGCGAATCTGCTCTTCGACCATATTCTCCGTTCGTTCCCTCTCGAGGAGTCGGCGGACACGTTGGGCGTCGTCGACATCGATAGAGCTCATGTAGTTTCGCACGGTGAACCCCAGGTTCTGGACCTTGGCGACCATCACGTCGTTCTCGACGTCGAATTCATCGGCCAGATTGAAAATCCGTACTTTTTGCACCATCTCTCCTCCGGGCCGGTTGATTTTGTGACGGCGGCCCCTCCGTCATTATCTTTTCAGCGTGGCGGCTGTCAGTACAGCGCCTCCAGCCGATCCACGACGGCCATTAGAGCGTCGGCGAGACCGCGATCCTTGATCGCGACCACACCCGTCGGCCGTCTACCGGTCAATGTTCCGAGTAAATCCTTGCTTGGCAGCGCCCTCGTCGGGACGCTTCTCTCTTTCGCTTGCGCGTCGAATCGTTCTTTTTCGGTGGCGTCCAGGGCGAGCAACAGGCACGCGGCTTTTCCCTCGTTCAGGCACTTGCGCGAGGCATCGGTCCCGGCGCAAAGGAATCGCGATGCGCTTCCCGAGGCCAGCAAGGTAGTGATATTTTGAAGCAGGGAAGATCTTATCGCGTCCAGGAGATCGTCAGCGTTTGGGTACCGAACCTGCGCGTTGAATACCCTGTCAAAGGAGTGCTTCTTCAATGCGTGGACGATGCACTTACGGGTGAGGCAGACATGTGCTCCCCGGCCGCCCAGGTTTCGACGTAAATCTGCGACCACGCCGCCGTCGGGTGTCTGGACCAGGCGCAGGAGATCCCTGGAGGGGGCCTTCTGACGACATGCAGCGCAGGTCCTGTGCGCGATGGACCGGCGTCTGGAGGCGGAAGCCATGTTTTCAGTCGCTCCAATCATCGTTTACCAATCTTCGTCCACTGCATCCATGTTCACGGATTCTCCGTCTTTTTCGTCTTTCTCGTCTTTCTCGTCTTTTTCGTCTTTCGACTTCTCGGATTCTCCGTTGGTCTCCGGCTCGTCTGAATCAACAGGTCCGGGCTCGTCTGTTGCCTCTTCTTCAGTTCCCTCAGCGGCGCTGGCAGCATCGACTTCTGCCTTCACCCGAGCCTTCTCGCGGGCCTGTTCCTGCAGATTTGCCAGGACCTGCATCTCGCTTTCAAGGTATTGCTTGATCCCGTCGAAGATCACGCGGGCCTTTCGCAGGCCGAGCCCGGTGCTGAGCGCCAGGCGATCGAGGTCGTCCTCGGTGGCCAGATCATCCACAGTGCGATAGCCGGCCTGGGCGAGCAGTTCGATGGTGCGCTCTCCGATACCGCGTATGAACATGAGCCTCTCGCGTTCTTTCAATGGCTCCGCACGGTCCGCCAGGGCCCTGATCCGCGCCTGTCGGAGATCTTCCATGGTTATCTCGGCCGACTTCTGGATCGCGACAACCGTATCCGAGTCTCCAAATCCCGGGATGGCGGCCAGCTCTGCCGGATCCGCCTCGGCCACCTCCTCGACGGTCCTGAAGCCAAGCTTGTACATTGTGCGGGCCAGGTTGTCGTCGATTCCCTCGATCATCGCCAGGGTTTCGATGGCGTCCCGCTCGCGTTCGTTGAAATTGGTTTCGCTGATGACGTCCAGGCGCCATTCGGTCAGTCGGGAGGCCAGGCGGACGTTTTGCCCGCGGCGGCCGATGGCCAGTGAGAGTTTGTCGTCCGGGACCACCAGCTCCATGGAACCGTTGGCCTCGTCGATGATGACCCTCGTGACCTCCGCCGGCTGGATGGCGTTACATACAAATCGGGCCATGTCCCTGTCCCAGGGTACGATGTCGATCTTCTCGCCGTGGAGTTCCTGTACGACGGCCTGCACGCGGGAACCCCTCATGCCTACACATGCGCCCACGGGATCCACGTCCGCGTCCCTCGATGTGACGGCGATCTTGGAGCGCGCGCCCGGCTCCCGAGCAACCGCGACGATGCGCACTATCCCCTCGTATATCTCAGGGACCTCCATCTCGAAGAGCCTCAAGAGAAGTCCTTCGTGCGTCCTGGAGAGAATTATCTGCGGCCCACGGGCTTCTCGGTCTATTTCCTTGACAAAGGCCATCACCCGATCGCCGGGACGGTAGGATTCGCGGGGCGTCTGCTCCCATGCGGGTATGATCGCCTCTGTTCGGCCCAGATCGATGATGATGCTGTTGTTGCGCTCGAATCTTCGGACCACTCCCGCGATTACTTCATCCTTGCGGTCCTTGTATTCATTGAAGATGTTCTCCCGCTCGGCGTCGCGCACCCTCTGAATGATGACCTGCTTCGCGGTCTGGGCGGCTATTCTGCCGAAGCCGTGACCGTGGGTCTTGAGGTCCAGTAACTTGGCGAATTCCTTGTCCTGCTTCTTGGCTTTCTTGTCGTCCTCTTCGCGGTAGAAGATCTGGAACCCCAGCTCCTCGCCTATGTCGGCGTCGAGCTTGTGCTTCTTGACGTCCTTCGCAAGTATTTCGCGTTCGGGGAACTCGACCTCTTCGACCACGGTCATGTACAAGTACAGGTCGACGACCTCGGTTTCATCGTTGAATCGAGCCTCCAACTCCCGACCCTGTCCGAATGTACGTTTTGCAGCCGTGAGGATGGCCGCTTCGATGGCTTCGACCAGCACGGTCTTGTCAATGCCCTTGTCCCGACCGACCTGGTCCAGGATCATGTTCAAGGGTAAAATAGCGTCCGACATCACTACTCTCCTGTTTTCACTTCGAATGCGCTGGAATCGAATACGAGATTTGCTTTTGTTATCAGCTCGAACGGAATCTCGGTTTTCGTGCCATTTGCGAACTCGACATATACGCGGTCCTGATCGACATCTCTGATCACACCGGTAAAAAGCTTGGAATGATCAATGTTTTTTCTGGTCTTTATCAACGCCTTGTGGCCCTTGAAGCGCTCGAAATCCACAAGGTCTGTCAGAGGTCGTTCTATTCCCGGGGACGATACCTCAAGTACAAAGGCATCGCCCATGAAATCCTCCGCTTCGAGCAGAGTTCCCATGTCACGGCTGATCGAGGCACAGAGGGAGTGATTCACACCGGAACCTTTCGATGGATCCGATCCCTTTTTTTCGACCATGAGGCAGATCACGCGGCCCTGTGGTTCCTGGCGCAGGGTCGCCAGCACCAGGTCGCAATCGTGCCTGTCCAGTAAAGGACGCGCCAACTCCTTGATTTTCTCAATTTTGGACATGCCTCAAAAAAATAAAAAAAAGGCGGGTCCGCTATAAGGGATCCACCTATACATTATACCCATATTGCGGGGGCGTCGTACCACAGGACGTCATGTCATTCAAGGGTCATTTTACAATAGAAGCACACGCAATAGTTGTCACTTGCCGGCGTTGAAAAGACTAGTTGGGGATATCCACGTCTCCGATGGGGTTCTCCATGTCCAGGTTGCCCAGATCTCCCTTGGGTTTCGTGTTTCCCTGGCTTTTTGGTCCGCCGCCTCGCCGGATGTGCCGTTCGGGCTTGGAGTTTCGCGCTGCTTCCAGTTGGTCGTGCAGGCCTTTCATCTTCGAGTTGAGGTCGGATTCCTTCTGTCTCGCCTGTTCGAGCTGATCTCTCGTGGATCGCGTCGTCGCTCGAGCGTTGGAAAGCTCGATCCGGATATCGTTGATGGTTTCCTCACTTTCTATTTCCACTCGAGATATTCTGAATTCCGCGTCGGACTGGATGTTATTATAAAAGGCCGCCCCGGTGCCGGCCAGCCCGAGGACAATAATGGCCACGGTGGGCCATATCCACACCTGCGCCCTGTTCTTGCCGGCCGAGATTCGCTTCATTTCCAGTTCAAACT
>JAUVAN010000359.1 GCA_030591725.1 Deltaproteobacteria bacterium | reverse complement strand
GCAGCACCTCATGGCAAAGATGGGCCATCGAAGCCACAGCCGAATCGGTTGCGCACGGCCGGTTCCAGGGCAAAAAGGTGATAGCCGCGCAGCCTGCTGGCGAGGTATTCATCGACACCATCAAGATGTCCGAACCGGCCGAGGGCGAATTGCAGAATGCCATACTCAACCACCTTAAGCCCAAGCTCCAGATCACCCCAGATGACGTGCTGATAAAGCACGTCAGGAACGACAGCAAAAACATCCTCGTGATGGCGTCCGACAGAGCAGAACTCTACAGGCATCTGGCGATATACGAAAAGGCCCGGCTCAAGGTCGAGGCCATCTCCGTCTGGCCGATGGCAGTCCTAAGGGCTTACACGCATCTCTGGGCCCGGCATATGGGTCAGGACGACCCGGTTATGCTGCTCGATATCGGACAGAGATGCACAAATATCGTCATCTGCGACAGCGCGAGTCTTTACTTCGCCCATTCATCCCCGGTGGGGGCGAAGGGTCTCGAAATCGACAGGATGATAGATCTGCTCAACTCCGAGATGGACATGTGCCGGGTCAAATTCAGATCGGCCTACAGAAACCCCCAGGTCAATCATATCATTTTCGTATCCGGCCATGCGGTGGACAAGGACATCTACGCTGAAATCGCGAAGCGGGCGCAAATGTCGGCCCAAATTGGAGACTGTCTCGACGCGGCCAGAATTCCCCGCTCCGACCAAGCCGGTCTCAGAAGCCGTGCCCCGCACGCAAACTGGATCACAGCCATGGGACTTAGCCTGTCAGGAATCCAATCGACCCGCAGATATCATACCATCAACATCAGCAGGCGGGAGTTGACACATTGTTGACACATTCCGACTGATGGAGTCTTGGGACAGGCTTTGGAGGAAACTCACGCAACATCGATGGATAGATCAAGCCCGGACCCCCGTAATGTAAGCGAATTGACCGAAGGGGACAATTATGATGCAGGCAAGAGATATCATAACAGAAGAGGTCATTTGTGTGTTGACAGATACTCCGGTTAGCCAGAACAGCACAGTTGAGAACAAGCAGGTTGAGTGGTGGGTCTTAGCTCTTCCTGTTTTGGCTCTTATGTTCATCTTCGCTGTACACTTTATAGACACCCCGGTCACTGCAAGGTCTGAAAGTGAGAAGTCCTGGCTGGATGGTCCGGTTTTGCTGCCAGCATCAACTTCGTCTGGGCGATCTCCAGACAAATTCCCAAACAAGGGATGTGTAAGCAGCATAGCATACAGCGAAAGCCATGCGATTGCCTTCATCAATGATAAAATGGTCTCTGAAGGAGGCGTTGTTGGCGGCGCCACCGTTTTCAAGATACATGAAGACACAGTCGAATTCGAGAAGAACGGCAAGCGGTGGACACAGAAAGTAGGTGAGTAGCTTCTTGAGCAGCTTGACTTCATCTTCCGACCATGCAATCAAGGTTCTCTTCTCCATAGTTGATGGTCATATCCGCCTGTGCCGCGGCGCCAAACACACATATTAGTGTAATAAATACTAATCGTTTTAAAGGCCATTCTTTACAAGAAGGCGCTGTTATTCCGGTGTACGCATTCACATCATCTGCAAAACGAAATTCGTAAAGTACGGCGATTCTGCTCGAAAAGGAGGCTTAACGAGGGCAAATCCAATGTGAGCCCTGAGTCGACAAACCTTACCCTTCAGAGAAGCTTGAGACTGCGGCACGCCGAAAGGCCTCTTGACTCTTCCTGCCTTCGCCAGGAAAGCCAGCGTGCTGGACCAGCCAGATCAGGATAAGGCCGTGCTTGCGATCGAAGTAGGAATTTGTGGAGTAGGCGCCGCCGTGTCCGAACCGTTCTCCGCCAGTTGAAAATCCGAAGCCGTAGGCGTTGGGTACGCCGTCTGGAGTCTGCTTGCTTGTTAACTGTTCGACCGTGGCTTCCGACAGATATCGACGTCCGTCAAGCTGCCCGTTGTTTGCCAACATCTGATAGAAACGGGCGAGGTCCGCGGCTGACGAAAACAGACCGCCGGCCGGCATCGGGTAACGATTCGTGTGGGCCGTCAGCGGGTATTGGACCTGGCTGATCGTCGTCTCTTCCAAGCCCGTATTGTTCACGCCAGGTTTGTACGATTTGGCGATCCGAGCGGCCTGGACTTCGGTGGGCCAGAATGTCGTGTCGTTCATGCCGAGCGGTTTGAGCAGCCGCTCGTCGAGGAACTGCTCAAACGACTTTTCCGTCACCACTTCGATGATCCGCGCGGCCGTGTTAATTCCGGCGTTGCTGTACTGGTACTTCGTATCGGGCTCAAAATCCAATGGGATCATGGCGTAGCTGCGGACGCGGTCGGCCAGCGGCAGTCGGTCGAGGGTTGGCACTTCCAACGCCGAACTGAACGGCAATCCGCTCGTGTGCGATAGCACGTTCTTCACCGTGATCGGATGCGCCGGCTTCTTCAGCAGCACATGGTCGTCGTCTTTCTCGAATACAACCATTTGCCCACGAAACTCGGGTAGATACTTTTCCACGGGATCGTCGACGTTCACCTTGCCTTCTTCGACCAGCATCATCAGTGCCGTGGCCGTGATCGGCTTTGACTGCGATGCGATCCAAAACAGCGAGTCCGCGTCCATTTGCTTTTTGCCGGCGATATCGGCATACCCAACCGCCGAGTGACTGAGCACCTTGTCCTTATCGGCAACCAGCATGACGGCTCCGGCGAGCTCCTGTCGTTCAACAAACGGCTGCAGCGCCGCGTTGATGCCGCGAGCTTGCTCGGCGCTCTGGTCAAACGGCTTATCGGCCACGGCCGGTGAAGTCCGACACCTCAACCCAGATCTCCTGGTAGGGGTCGGGACCGACGTTCTCCACCGTGTAAGAGACGTACTGACAGTAGATGTCGTCGCCGACGTCGATGTAGAACTCCGGCGCAGAAGTGCGTGTGATGGTGACGGCTCCAAGAGCGATCGATGGAACCAGCAACGCGAGAAGAACGAGGGACATGAATGCGCGCGCTGATCTGTATGGTCCAGGTTTCATTCGAGCAGACTCCAGGTTGCAGGTGAGGGGCCCAGGGCCCGTGTCTGACTTCGATCCGTGCTTGACGTCCCGCGGTGGCCCCGGAACGGGGCCACCTGCGTATGCTAACATCATAACAGAGTACGGTGTGGGAGTTATGGCAAGGGCTGACAGATTAGAGGCCCGGGCGCGTCCCTGCCACTGTTGGTCTTTACAGAAGGGGCCTCTCTCTGCTAAAGTCGTGGGTCGAACAGGTGCCAGTTCTTGGGCCTGTTGGCGCGCGCACCACGGTGCGCGCGCTTTGCGACGTTCACAATGGTTGGCATGCTCAGGAAAACCACCTTGGTGTCGTCGGTCGCGTCAGGCGCCGGCGGGGAGGAAAGAAACGGATGCCGATTCTCAACTCGAAGACGGGGAAGATCCGCAAGAAGTACTCGCCGGACGACCTTAAGACCGCCGCGAACCTCATGCGCGGTTACAACCTGGTATCCCTGGCGGCCGCAGGCTCCGGCCATTCCGGCGGGACACTGTCCATCATGGACCTCACGGCCGCGCTCTACCTGCACGTGGCCAACCACGACCCGAAGAACCCCGAGTGGAAGGACCGCGACAGGATCATCTGGTCGGCCGGGCACAAGGCGCCGTCGCTCTACCTCGGCCTGGGCGCAGCCGGATACTACGACATAGAAGATGTCGTGACGCTCCGCAAGCTCTACTCTCCGTTCCAGGGTCATCCGCACTGGAAGAAGCTGCCGGGCATCGAGGCTTCGACCGGGTCCCTCGGGCAGGGGCTGTCCATCGGCATAGGTATCGCCCTCGCCGCACAGCTGAACAACAGGGACCACCGCGTCTATTGCCTGATGGGGGACGGTGAGCAGCAGGAGGGGCAGGTCTGGGAAGCTGTCATGGCAGCGGGCCACTTCAAGCTGGACAGCGTCTGTGCGATCATCGACAGGAATCGCCTGCAGATCGACGGATGGGTCAGGGACGTGATGAACGTCGAGCCTCTGGCGGACAAGTACCGCTCGTTCGACTGGCACGTCATCAACATCGATGGGCACGACATGGAGCAGATCCTGGCCGCGTTCGAAGAGGCCGGTCACGTCAAGGGCAAGCCGACCCTCATCCTGGCCGACACCGTCAAGGGCAAGGGCGTC
>JAUVAN010000066.1 GCA_030591725.1 Deltaproteobacteria bacterium | reverse complement strand
CTCAAACACGGCGGCAACCTGACGGATGAATTCTTTGAACGCCAACTTGAAAAGATCCGTGAAATCCGGCTTTCCGAGCGCAAGTTCTATCAGAAAACCACGGATATTTACGCCACTTCCCTGGATTATGACCCAGCCGCCACAGCCACCAAACGTTTCTTTGCCGCCGTTCAAAATAAGATGCACTACGCGGTTCACGGGAATACGGCGGCCGAAGTCATTGTGGATCGCGCGGATCATAAAAAAGAGAGCATGGGGCTGACCAGTTGGGAGGGAGCACCAAAAGGGAAGATTCACAAATACGATGTTTCCATCGCCAAGAATTATCTTGCAGAGTTTGAGCTTGGACAGATGCAGCGGATTGTTTCGGCCTATCTTGACATGGCGGAACTTCAGGCCATGCGCAAAATACCCATGACCATGGAAGACTGGGAAGAGCGGCTTAGCGGGTTCCTCAGGCTCTGGGACCGGGAAATTCTTCAGGATGCAGGCAGGGTGACAGCAGAACTGGCCAAGACCCATGCCGAGTCCGAATTTGAAAAGTACCGCATTGTCCAAGATAGGCTCTTTGAAAGCGATTTCGACAAAGAGTTAGCCCGGCTGGAAAGCCGAATCGAGGACAGAAAGAAAGAATAATGAGCCCTCTGTAGCATTGGCCTTCGATGGCAATGGGAGTGAACTGAAAAATGGATGCAGACGACAAGCGCATACACGACATCCTTGGAAACGATGACTATGAGCGCACCGAGAAGAACGCGAATCGCTATCGTTCTCACTTGCTGAACAAGCTCGTCCTGCCCATCGTGGTCACGGGCAGGGAGGACTTTCAGTGGGAGGAGCCGTATTTGTTCGGCGGTTGGGACAAGCTGGAATACAAAGAGCTGAAAAAGACACGGCCGTCGTACACAGATAGCTTCGAGCTTCAGGCGCTTGGTACCCCGGACCAATTTGACGATGTCACCGCGAAAATAAAAAGAACCTCTGATGGAAAGGTCTTCGAGATTGGGCTGTCGTGGCTGACCTGTGAGGACAAAGACGCCGATGCTTTAGAGTTGCTGGATGATTACGCTACCTGGCACACAAACTACTGATGAGCGAGCACTCTCCAGCCTTTGAACGCTACGTCGGCATCGACTACTCGGGCGCTAAGACCCCAGAGGCCAGCTTGAAGGGGCTGCGGGTGTACGTGGCGGAAAGATTGTCCTCACCCATCGAAGTGCCGCCGCCACCGAGTCCTCGGAAATACTGGACACGCAAGGGGCTTGCACAGTGGCTGGTTGAGATTTTTAAAGAAGATGTCTCGACAATTGTGGGAATCGATCACTCCTTTTCGTTCCCAATACGCTATTTCGAAACCCACCATATCTTGCCGGACTGGCAAACTTTCCTCGACGACTTCCAGGCCCACTGGCCCACCGACAGCGACCACACCTACGTTGATTTCGTCCGGAACGGCAGCTGCGGCAACGGAGAGGCTCGCTGGGGGAGATCCCGCTGGCGACGATTCACGGAGGAACGAGCCGGGGCGAAGTCGGTGTTTCATTTCGACGTTCCCGGTTCGGTCGCCAAGTCCACTCACGCCGGTCTGCCCTGGTTGCGGTACCTGCGCCGAGAGGTCGGCTACAGAATCCACTGCTGGCCGTTTGACGGCTGGGATGTCCATCCGGGACGTTCCGCCCTGGTTGAGGTCTACCCGTCTCTGTGGAGCAAGAGCTTCCCCTGGGAAGGCCGAACTTCGGACCAGCACGACGCCTACTCGGTCGCCGCATGGCTTCGTGATGCCGATCTCGACGGAAGGTTGCAGACGTACTTCCACCCCCAACTCCATTTTCAGGAGTGCGCCATCGCCAAAGACGTCGAGGGCTGGATACTGGGAGTGATGTAATGAGCAGGCCGTGTTTCCATCGCCCTCTGAGTTAACCACTTCGCCCAGGTGACCCGGGTGTTTCGGCTTCTGAGTTAAACGTTTAACAGGCGGTCTCTGTTCTCACCGACCCAAACGCTCTGAGACGGGCCGCTTTGAGGGCAAAATGCGGGTGAAAGAGGACTCGGGGTGCTCTCTGTTTTTTTGGTGAAGAACGACGAAAGGCGGGGAGGCTTTGACGGTGGGCGGCTGCGGGGTTCAGCACCCTGTTAAACAAAACCCCCAGGCGGGTTCGCCTGGGGGTCGTGTCGGCTCCTGCTGCAAGACTTGAACTTGCGACCTAGTGGTTAACAGCCACCCGCTCTACCAACTGAGCTAAGCAGGAATACCATCAGCGGGGAATAGTAGACTTCGGACTTCGACTGTCAAGTTGAAATGACCTTATGGCGACTTGCGCGCTATACTTATTATTCCATGCAGGGAATTGACCAGAGCATCATCGACTTCCTGTCTGCCGGGCAGAGCGCCGCAGGCCTGGCGGTGCTCTTCGTTTCGGCGGCGGTGGAGTATGTCTTTCCTCCGTTCCCCGGAGACTCGGTGACCCTGTTCGGTGCTTTCCTGGCGGCCACGGAGGGATGGAGCGTGCCACTGGTATTCACTGTCGTGACCCTGGGCTCGTTGGTGGGAGCGGTGCTGGACTACGCGTTCGGGCGGAGGCTGGCAAAAATTCCCCGGGACCGGCTTTCCGGAAGAAGGCGCGCGTTGATGGAAAGAGCGCAGTCGATCGTGGTCAGGTTCGAGCGGCACGGGGCGGTGTACATTGCGGTCAACCGGTTCCTTCCGGGAATTCGCGCGCTGTTCTTCGTGGCGGCGGGGATGGCCAGGTTGCCGGTGGGAAAGGTCATCCTGTGGGGAGCGGTGTCCGCGGCGGCGTGGAACGCGCTGATAATCGGCGCAGGGTTCGCGGTGGGCAAAAACTGGGATCGACTTTCGGAACTGCTGCGAACCTACACACTGGTCGCGTGGATTGTTGTCGGGGTCGTTATCGCAACGCTGATTGTCCGATGGTGGTTGAAAAAGAACAATCGGACTGGCTAGCGAGCCATCGCGGCCTCCACGTCCTCGATGGTCTTGGGGATACCGTCACCCAGCACCCGACTGCCGTTCTCTGTAATGAGCAAGTCGTCTTCGATTCGAACCCCGCCGAACCCGATGTACTTCTCCACCTCGTTGAAGTCGATGAAATCGGTGTTCTTTCCCTCACCCTTCCAGCGCTCTATCAACGCGGGGACGAAATAGATGCCCGGTTCAACTGTAATGACGAACCCGGGTCGCAGCTTCTTGGCCAGGCGCAGGAAGGACAGGCCGAACTGCTTGGATCGTTGATCACCCCTGGGGTAGCCGACCAGATCGCCCAGATCTTCCATGTCGTGCACGTCGCCGCCGATCATGTGGCCAAGGCCGTGCGGGAAAAACAGAGCGTGTGCGCCCGCCTCGACCGCCCTGTCAACATCGCCCTTCATCAGGCCCAGGCCCTTCAGGCCTTCGACCGCCGTACGTGCGGCAATGAAATGGATGTCCCGGTTGGAGACTCTGGGATTCGCTGCGGCGATTGCATTGATCTGCATATCGAGAACTATCTGGTAGATGCCCTTCTGTTTGTCCGTGTACTCGCCCGAGACCGGGAACGTGCGGGTGATGTCAGAGGCGTAGAAACCGGGAGGCGCCTCCACCCCACTGTCCACCAGAAGGAGGTCTCCGTCCTTGAGAACGTTGGTGTACGTGTTGTTGTGCAACACCTCGCCGCGAACGGAGACAATGGGAAGGAAGGACTGGGGCATGTCGTGGCGAAGGGCGATACCCTGCATGGCGCCCGCCACGTCCGCCTCCAGGATCCCCGGCTTGATCATGCCGAGTGCCTGCGCGTACATCTCCTTGCTCACGGCAAGGGCGCGTTCCATCTCGGCTACTTCCTCGTCAGTCTTTATTGAACGCTGTTCGACCACCGCCACGGCCAGGTCCCTGCACGCGCCGCCGGCCAGCTCGAACCAGGGAACGCCCAGGAGAAGGGTCAGCTTGAGGGTCGCCTCGGCGCGGTACGGGGGCAGGTAACGTATGGTCACACCCTGTGTCTTCAGGTTCGACAGCGTCTCGCCAAGGGCGCTGAACTCGGCGGTTCTGTCTATTCCGGCAGCTCGCGCGTGATCCTCGAGCACCGGATGGGGGCCGTGCCAGATGAGATCGTCGGGATCCTCGCCGGGGCCGTACATGGTCACCTTACCGTCCGGGAAGATCAGGATCGCCATGCCCGGAAGGTTGGTTCCAACGTAGTACAGAAAGTGAGAATCCTGCCTGAAGGGATACGGGTTTGCCGGGTAATTCCGTGGCGCTTCGTCCTGTCCGATGAACAGGATCGCGCCGTCTCCAACCGCCTCCCGCAAGTGGTTGCGGCGTGATGAATATGTGCTCGCGTTCATGTCTTTCCTCCTGGTGCCTATTTAGGACGATATCTTTAATGCCAGCAAGTCGATATTTGGAGTCTCATCCGATATACAAAAAGGTATGCGGGGTTTCCACAGGATGACGGTGGTGACTGCGGCTGCATTTATGGTGGCCGGTTGTTTCACCACCGGCGGCTCGCCTCTCTCCGGAGATGAGCCTTCTCGAGTGGCGTCCGCCTGCCTCGGGATGAACAGTCGTCCCCCGACGGAGGATGCGGGCGAGGTCCCCGTCAAGAAGGGTGGAACGATCGCAATACGCATCGAATCCGAGCCGGGCACCCTTTTGTCCATGTACTCCCTGAACCCGGTCGTCAGGCAAATCGCCGATCACGACGTGCTCGAGTCCCTCGTATCCGTTGACGCTCTGACGGGACAAGTAATTCCGGAGCTCGTAGAGAGGTGGGAGGTGGACTCAAAGGAGGGCATCTACACCTTTTACCTGACGCCTGACGCCCGCTGGCACGACGGCAACCCGGTGGTTTCGAGGGATGTAAAATTCACGTTCGAGCGGTTGCTGGACCCGGTGGGCGGCGCCGTTCTTCGCGGAGATTACCTGGACATCAAGAAGGTGGAGACACCGGATGATCTCACGGTCACCATACAACTGGACAGGCTCCGTCCGGGCTTTCTCGAATCCCTGTCGAGGCTCCCGATCCTTCCGTCCCATATTTTCAAGAATGAGATCGTTCCCAGTCACGTGGCTGCTCGGGCTCCCGTCGGATCCGGCCCTTTCAAGTTCGGATCCTGGAAGACAGGCAACTCCATAGAGATAGTCAGGAACCCGGATTGGCGCAATGAGCCTCCGGCGCTGGATCGGATAATCTACAGGGTGGTTCCCGACAACAGGGTCGCCATCGGCCTGTTCCGCGGAGGAGACCTCGATATAGTGACCAATGCGGGCTACGTCGATCCCGAGAAGATCGAGGGCGGATCGATCATGACATATCCCCTCTCGCGCTTCGAGGCCTGGGTATACAACGTGTCCAGGCCCGTCTTCTCCGACAGGGCGACGCGGCGCGCAGTGGGAAGCCTCATCGACAGGAAAACCATCAGGCAGTCGGTGTTCAGATGCCTGTCCGAGATCGTGGACTCTCCATGGCCGCATACGGAAATTCGTGACGAAAACAAGACTTCTTCGGTGACCTACGATCCGTCGGGGGCTCGCGCGATGTTGGCGTCGGCGGGATGGGCAGATGACGATGGAGACGGTGTCCTCGAGCGTGGAGGTGTTGCGCTGGAGTTCACGTTGCTGCTCACGGACACCGGTCGCGACACGAGGCGCGCGGTCATGGTTATACAGCAGGATCTGGCGCGCGCCGGGATTGACATGCGCATCATGACCGTCAGCCCGGGAGGATATTCCGAGCGACTGAGAAAACATCAATTCGATGTCACGGTGGTTACGATTTCCAACCGTCAACCGTTCGATCCGACCCCGTTGTTTCACAGTTCGGGGATAACGACTGGAACCAACATGGGGCTCTTCAGCGACGGCGAGGTCGACACGTTGCTGGAATCCATCGCGGCACAGCGCGATCCGGACACGCTCCGCGCCCTTAAACGCAAGTTAGATGCGAGGCTCGCGCTCGAGCAACCCGTGACCTTTACCTTCCGTCCCGTCCGTCTGGTAATCGTCCGCGACGGGATAACGGGTGTTGGCATCAGGGATGAGTGGATTGACGAGGGGGCGCTCGCGTTCGTCGACTCCTTTCGAGGTTCCCCGTGATCCGTTTCCTCGTACGCAGGCTGGCGACACTGCTGCCGTCTGTTCTGGGAATCAGCCTGGTCACCTTCGTGCTGGTGAACCTGGCCATGGGCAACCCGGATGCGACCGACTCGGGCGTCGTCTCCGCGACGGGAACTCTGGACAGGGAAACGGTACAGGAGCTGGGCAGGGCGTACGGACTGCACCTTCCGCTGTTCATCAACTTCTCGATAGAGGATGCTCGCACGCGGGCAAAACGAGATATTCGGCGTCTCGCTGATCCCGCAAGGAAAGGCCAGGCCATCCGTTCTCTCGCCGGTTCGGGCGGAGCGGCGCTTCCGTACCTGGCCTCGGCCCTTTCCGATCTCGAGGGAGAACAGAAGGCGGCAGCTCTTTCCGCTCTCGGGGAGATCGCCGTGAGAATCGGAATCGCGCAGGCGGTGGAGAACTCACAGGATCCCGCTGCCTTCTGGATTCGCTACTGGAGCATCTACGGATCCGACTTCAAGCCGGTCCGGTCGGCCCGTCTGGTCCGGCGACTGATCCGCCGCGAGGATCAACTGGCCCTCGTGGAGTTGCGGAGCCTGGACACGTTCTGCATGCCCGAAATCATGGATGCCCTGGACATGGAACTCCCCCCAGAGGCACAGGCTCGTCTGGTCGATCTCGCCATGGAGCTCACGAGCAGGGACGATCCTCTCGATCCATCGGATCCAAAAATCGATCGAGAGATAGTCATCAATCGATGGATGGAATGGTGGAACCAGCGATACGATCTGTACACGACCTTCGAGGGGTGGCGAACCGTGACAGGCGCTATCACCGAGACGCGGTATTTTCGCTGGTTGAGCCGTTTCGCGACCTTCGACTTCGGGGTCTCCGTGCGGGACGGCAGATCTGTTCGCGCGAAGATCGCCGAGCGCCTGCCCGTGACACTCCTCCTGTCTTTTCTGGCTCTCGTGGCCGCGTACGCAATAGCTATTCCCCTCGGTGTGATCTCGGCCGTGCGCCACGGCGGCGTTTTTGATCGCGTGACAACAGTTATCCTCTTCGTGGTCTACTCCCTTCCCGCTTTCTGGGTGGCGATGCTGTTGTTGAGATATGTGGGCAGTTCCGGCCATCTGGATTGGTTCCCCTCCCAGGGACTCTCCAGCCCGGGATCCGAGAACTGGTCCATTCTGCGACGGATCGGTGACATGGCTCATCACCTCGCGTTGCCGGTTCTTTGCCTGTCGTTCGTCTCCATGGCAATGCTCGCTCGCTACCAGAGGGTGGGAATGCTACAGGTCATCGAGAAGGACTTCATGCGGACGGCGCGCGCCAAGGGGCTCTCCAGGACCCAGGCCATATTGCGCCACGGGCTGCGCAACGGAGTCATCCCTGTGATCACCATGATGGGGTTGCAGCTCCCTTACCTGGTGAGCGGCTCGGTGGTGGTGGAGCGAATCTTCGGTATTCCCGGCATGGGTCTCGAGACATTCGAGGCCATTCGCGCGGGCGATCACGCATGGCTCATGGCTGTTGTCACGGTCACCGCCGTGCTGACCATGTTGGGCATAGTTCTATCCGATCTCATCTACGCCGTCGTCGATCCGCGAATAGTCCCGGGCCGTCGCCTGGAGAAACTGTCATGATCGCCGGACCTGTAAAGAAACGGGCGGGGTGGATTATCAGGGCAATCCGGCGCTACACCGGGCGCCCGATGGCCATGATCGCTCTGGTCTTCATGGGAGTCGTCGTACTTTGCGCGCTTCTCGCGGATGTTCTCGCATCGGACAAACCGGTTCTCCTGCACCTCGACGGAAAGCTCTACATCCTGCCGGCCATCTTCGACGACAAGGATCTGGTGGACCACGACAACCAGACCATCCTCGCTGCCATCTCGGAGCGCGGGGGCTGGGCGGTGCTTCCTCCGGTACCGTACGGGCCCAACCAGACGAAGGTGGACGGGCGGGTGGACTGGCTCCGGGCGCCCCATTGTGGCCACCTTCTGGGCACCGATGACAGCGGCAGGGACGTCCTGGCGCGAATCATCCACGGGGCACGATCCTCTCAACTCGTGGGGATAGGGTCCATCGCCCTGAGCACGTTGCTCGGGGTCCTGATCGGGGCCTTCGCCGCGTACTTTGGCGGTTTGCTCGATCGCACGGCGCTCATTTTCATAGAGACGCTCACGGCCTTTCCCACATTCTTTCTGATCCTGGCGATCCAGGGATTGCTGGGCACAGGTAGCTTGCTCCAGCTGGTGATAATCATCGGCGCCACGCGCTGGACGGACGTGGCTCGCGTCACGCGGGCCGAAGTGCTCAGGGTCGTCAACGAGGATTATGTGGACGCCGCGCGCGCGCTTGGCCTGGGGCATTTCAGGATCCTGTTCCTGCATGTGTTGCCGGGCGCCATCGGGCCGGTGGTGGTGTCAGCCACCTTCGGGGTGGCCGGCGCCATCCTCATCGAATCGACGCTTTCGTTCCTCGGTTACGGCGCGCCGCCGCCGACCGCGAGCTGGGGACAGCTGCTCACGGACGCGTTCAACAACGAGGGTTGCTACTGGTTGACGATCTTTCCTGGCCTGGCCCTGTCGCTTACGGTACTTTCCATAAACCTCGTGGGCGAGGGACTGCGCGAGGCGGTCGATCCGGCCGATTGAGGAGGCGCCGGGATGGGGTCAAAAATGACGGAAGAGATCTGGACCGTAAAGAAGATCCTCGATTGGGCGATCGGTGATTTTATAAAAAAGGGCATGGATTCTCCGAGATTGGAGGCCGAGCTCCTGCTCTCCCGCGTGCTCAATTGCGATCGCATCTCATTGTATACGGGGTTCGATCGACCCCTCGATGGAGGGGAGCTCGAGTCCTTTAAGGATTTTGTAGTCCGCCGCAGAAAAGGTGAGCCCGCGGCGTACATCCTCGAGCACAAGGAGTTCTGGTCACTGGATCTCAAGGTGTCGAAGGAGGTTCTGGTTCCGAGACCCGATACGGAGACCCTGGTGCAGGCCGCGCTGGATCTGGTGGGAGATTCAGCCTGCCGCGTGATCGATCTTGGAACCGGATCGGGTTGCGTGGCGATAGCGATGGCAAAGGAGCGGGAGCGGCTGGAGATCGACGCCGTGGATATCTCCGCAGGTGCGTGCGAGGTGGCGCGGGAAAACGTGTCGAAGCACGGTCTGGACGATCGCGTTCGCGTGTACGAGGGGGATCTTTTCGGAGCGTTGCCGACCGGAGAAAGTTACGGAATGATCGTCACCAATCCGCCTTACGTCATCGATACGGAGATCGACGAGCTCGAGCAGGAGGTCAGACTGGAGCCCCGCATCGCCCTCGCCGGGGGCGAGGACGGCCTCGACGTGGTGAAAAGGATCTTCGACGGCACGCCGAGTTACCTGGAGTCGGGCGGGTGGTTGCTTCTGGAGATCGATCCGAGACAGGCGGCGACTGTTGCGCGGGACATCGGCCCGGCCACGCTGGGGGTAGAAGGCCGGATCGTAAAGGACCTCGCCGGCAGAGACAGAGTCGTCATTTTTCAGGGTAAATAGTATTTTTCACGGACAGTTGCCGGGAACCGGCGTGCAAGAATCGTCGAGGTTGTCGTGGACATCTATCACAGTGGGGGTGCTGGTGAGCTGGCCAAGTACTTCGCACGCCTCGCAATCGGGAAGAATGTCATTGAAGTAGATCCAAAGCTCATCACCCACCGAGTTGATGGCGCTCAGGCCGTCCAGTCTTGTAAGGGCGGTGTTGTAGGAGATGTCCAAGTACTCGCTCACCGAAGTGATGCCGCTAAGCCCATCCAGGTTTGTTAGGATGGCGTTGTCCCAAATAGCCAACCCCCCGCCCACCGTGGTTACTCCGCTCAGGCCATCGAGATCAAGAAGAGCATCGTTCTCGTGGATCCAAAAGTACGTGCCCACCGAGGTTAGAGAGCTAAGGCCATTCAAGTTCGTCAGGGAACCGTTCCCGCCGACGTACAAGACCGCGCCCACCGAGATTAGAGCGTTGAGCCCGTCCAAGTTTGTGATGGCGTGGTTGCCTTCGATCCACAAGTTCCCGCCCACCGAGGTAAGGGCGCTTAGACCATCTATGTTAGAGAGGGCATCGTTCTCGGGGATCTCCAATTCCCCGTCCACTGAGGTGAGGGAGTTTAGGCCGTCCAGGTTGGTAAGGGCGGCATTGCCGTAGATTTGCAACCAATCACCCACCGAGGCGAGGCAAATCAACTCGTTCAGGTCGGTGCATAAAGGGCACTCGATTCTCAGGCCTCCCGAGATCGAGGTGTATCCCGCGAGGGTTGCAACATCCGACTGTGTGTCGATAGTGAAATCGCCGCTGTACTCTCCTTGAACGCAGTCTGGGTCGGTATCAGTGTCCGTGTCTGTATCGGTATCCGTATCTGCATCCGAGTCTGTGTCGCCGTCTGAATCCGAATCGGAATCGCCACCGTCCGGAACGCCGCCCTGACTGCCCCCCATCCAACAGCCACACACCGTCGTGCACATCACCAGTAACGGCCAAAGGCCGAAATATTTTACGATTCGAGTATTCACGGCCATGTAAGTTCCTCGTAACCTGTAAACCTATTTCAAACCACCAGAGTGGACATCAATTGTTGGACGCTGCAATCGCGTGTTTGAACGATTGTTTGGGAAATGGTACGCTAATCTAAAGAGAGAAATGAGTAAAAAGAGAGCATTTCAATGGCTTCGATAGTCGATGAAAAAAACAGAGAAATTATCTTGTTGTGCGAGAAACACGATGTCAGTCGTTTCGTTCTTTTTGGCTCGGCCGCCCTGCGCCAACAGAAAATCGCCTTCAACGATCTGGACTTTCTCGTCGAATTTCGCCCCATGTCGCCCAAGAGACACGCAAACTCATTTTTTGGGCTTCTGGAGGACCTTGAGCAACTTTTAGGAGTATCCATTGATCTCGTAGAGCGTGAGCCGATTCGCAATCCCTATTTCCTCGAATCGATTGAGCGAAATCAGGTTGTCATCTATGAAGCCGCTTGAAGTTCGCAAGTATTTAGAAGTGGCACCAGGCGGATTGTCGCTTTTCGCAACCGCTTGATACATGGATATGCCTCGATTTCGGACAAGGTAGTATGGGGCGTGATCGAATCTGACCTGTCTGACCTGCATTCCGATATCGCCGCGTTACTCAAAGATGTCTAGCCTGGAGGTCTCCCCTACTGATGCTTCGAAAATGTGTCTGTCCCTCTGAAAAGAGGGCGCGGTCAGGATTCGATCTTGGCTAACGGTCACTCGTACACGGTGAAAGAGAAATCATCCCATCCGAGGCCGTAGGCGTCGGTCACGTTGAACACTTCGATGCGCGTTATCTCCGGGTATGCCGAGAGATCTATCAGGATTGGTGTGTAATCATCTCCCGCGCCTGTAACAGGTACGACAGCGGTTTCAATGCCATTTTGAAAGACGCGCACCTGGGCGACTTGACCCGTGTCGCCCGCTCCGAGCGCGTACAGAGAAAGTTCAAAAGCGGGTTCCGTGAAATCTACGTAGTAATCCCCCGCGCATTCAGAGGTGGATCCATAAGTGCAGATGATGTTTGGCAGCGATGTACCGTAAGTAGACGCCTTGACAATGGTGCGTACCACATTGCCGGCCTCGGACGAAAAGACTGCATATTGATCATATTGATTATCGATTGTTACATGGTCTCCAAAGCTATCGAAATCTATGACAACATCGACCGCCGTCCCACTGTCCGTGTCGGTATCAGTGTCGGTGTCGGTATCCGTGTCAGCATCCGTATCGGAGTCGGAATCGGAGTCAGAATCAGAGTCGGAGTCAGAATCAGAGTCGGAATCGGAATCAGAGTCACTTGACGAGTTCCCGGTCTCCACGGAGTTTCCTTCACATCCGGTCAGAAACAACAGAATGACAAGTAAGTTAATAATGCTTTCTGATTTCATGATTGCACCTTGTTACTGCGTTTTCATTTAGGCACAAAGGGTTCTTTGTTATTTCAAATTTGAAGCAGAATCATGCACAAAATCAAACTATATCGTCCTCGGTGAGACCGGCAATCTTAAGGAGGTGAGACTGGAGTCCTATCTTCAGCGGCTTGTTTCCGTGGACGGGTACCGAAAGACGCACGATGCTGTCTTCCTTGCCGTAGATGTGGTGGCTGCCGTGCACACGCAACAGATTCCAGCCGTGTTTTTTTAGCGTTTTTTCGAGCTTTTTACCGGAAACCGCCTTCATACCGAGATTTCCATCACTCTCGCCTTGTCAGCCTTGCTCGGTTCATCCACTTCCACGGAGAGGCAGCCTTCTACGGCTTCGTAAATATTAGCCAGGAGCTCCTCAAAGGTTTCGCCCTGCGTAGCGCAGCCTGGAATGGCCGGGACTTCAGCCCA
Organism: Deltaproteobacteria bacterium; assembly: GCA_030591725.1. Lineage (GTDB taxonomy): Bacteria > Myxococcota_A > Polyangia > JAAYKL01 > JAAYKL01 > JAUVAN01. The sequence continues at coordinate 2,012 of JAUVAN010000066.1, read as the reverse complement.
GAATCCGCCCTCTTCGGCCTCGTGTATAACGACACTCAGTTTCATATCTCGCCTCCTCAAGAGTAAGAATAGCACAGCGCCGATCTTAAGGCCGATCTAAAGAGTCCTACCGATCTGTCTACTACTGATGCTTCGCGACGACATCAAGCAACCAGGGCATGTCCATGCCGAGGCTCTTGAGCTTCTCCACGGTGGGCACGCCGTTGTCGGTCCAGCCCCGGCGTTTGTAGACCGCGTCCACGAGTTTGTCGTATTGCGCCTCGCGGAACTTGCGCAGGGCGGCCTTCTTGTCTGCGGTGCTCATGCCGGCGGGATCCTGGCCGACGAGATCTTTTAGCTGACCGTCGTAACGTTCGGCGCGGGACTCGTACTCCTCGTCGGTGACCGGGCCCATTGCGCGGTAGGGGCCGTAGTCGTGCTCGCGCGTGCCGTACCCCATGCGCAGGTTGAACACCCGCTGGAAGTTGTACACCCGCTCCGACATGGTGATCATCTTGCCCTCGTCGAGCTTCTTGCCCGTGACCCCTTCGTAGAAGTTGTAGTAACCCTCCAGGTGGCCCGGCACCTTGTGGGGCTCGTCGTACTGCGCGTTATCGGTAGGCTCCACGTCGTTCCAGGGGAGCTTGCACAGGCCCATCAGGCCGAACCACGTTCGGAAATTGGGGAAGAAGTGCAGCGCCTCGGCCTTGTCCTCGAATGTGGGGATCTGCTTGTTGACCATGTCCATGAATATGAGCCACGCCTCGTCGTGCTGGGGCCCCTTGGAGGCGAGCGCGAACCCGCCCTGCTGTGCGAGAGACTCCTTGGTTACGTACTCGGAGTACTCCAGGCCCTTGCACTCCATTCCGATATCCTGCAGGAAATCGGCGTCTGCGCCGAACTCTTCGATGAACTTTTTCTTCATCTTGCGGATACCCTGTCCGACCGTCACGCCGAAGCCCTCGCCGCGCGCCATCTGATGAAGTAATTCCAGGGAGGCGTCCGCCGCGCCGAAGCCGAGCTCCAGCCCGCCGGTCTTGTCCCTGTCGATGACGCCGTTCTCGTAGCATTCCATGACGAACGCCATGGACGTTCCGAAACTGATGGTGTCAATGCCGTAGGTGTCGCAATAGAAGTTGATCTCCGCCACGGCGAAGGGATCGAAGATGCCCATGTTTGCGCCGCATCCGGCTGCTGTTTCGTACTCGGGTCCGTCAACCAGGACCTTGTCGCCCTTGTACGGGCCGGTCCTGAGTTCGAACCCCTCGATGCACTTGGCGCAGGCCATCATGCAGCCCGCCCAGCATCCGTCCGGCGTGTTCTGGGTGAGCATCTTGGTCCAGATGGGCGAGGCGATCTTGTGGGATTCCTCGTGCCCGCCGAACTTGTAGTTATGGGTGGGCAGCAGATCGTAGGTGTCCATGATCTCCACCAGGTGCGCGGTTCCAACTCGGCGCATCTTGCACTGATCGTCGTCGAGGAGAGTCATTTCCTCGCCGAGCTTGGCCCCGTACTTCTTGACCTGAGCGGAATCCACCGGGTTGTTTGCCTCGTCGTAGACTTTCAGGGCGCCGGTGGGGCACACGTTGGAGCACATGGCGCAGCCGATGCATCGGTGGTACTGCTCGCCGAAGGGCATCGTTACGTGGCGGTTCGCGCCTCGCCCCTCGAAGCCGATGATGTTTTCCCAGGCTATCTCCGAGCAGGCGCGTGTGCAGCGTGTGCAAAGGATACAGGCGTCCTCCGCCTCGTTTCGATTGGGGTGCTTGTACGAGGGTTCGGTTGCGCCGTACTGCTTGGCGTATGTCTTGAGGATTGCCACGTTGGGCCAGCGAGCGAGCATCATGGTCAGCAGATCCTTGCGGAACTCCATGACCTTGTCCGACGTCGTTGAGGCCTCGATCTCCTCGCGGATGGGGTAGTTGCACGCGGTGACCATTTTGGTCTTGCCGCCCACCTTGATCTCCGTCAGGCACAGGCGGCAGTTGCCGTCCGATGTGAGCGCCTTGTGGTGACACAGCGTGGGGATGGGG
>JAUVAN010000425.1 GCA_030591725.1 Deltaproteobacteria bacterium | reverse complement strand
TATCCTCTTTGCTGAGAAAGACCGCATCGACGCCTTCTAACAGCTCAAGCCCGAGTGGATGGTCCAGGGCGACTACAACCGCCTTTCCATCCCTCCTCTCGTCTGACGCTTTCTTCATGAACCCCTGAAGCCCGACGGTTGTATAACCGGCCTGCGCGATCGAAGCCCATGGAATCGCGTCCATCTCCCCCATGACCGGAGCGATGAAGAACAGATCCGGCTTTTTCCATTCATCGGGATACATGCCCTCCGTAATCCTCTGCGACCGGGACTCAACCAGCTGCAGCCTGGGCTCACCGGGAGGATAGAGGTTTGAAAATACCGTCGTCTCCGGGCTCACCTCTCGCCTCACATCGAGCCCGACAAGGCCGCTCTCACAATTGAAGTCTTCACCGACGGTTGTAAGTAGCCTGCTCACAGCGCCCAGCCCCTGAAATGTTCTGGCGCCAAAGAACGCACACCCGCCTGGAACAACCCTGTCCCCGTAACGGTCGTGGGTCACCTGTCCGACGGTTACCGCAGTCAGTCCGGAGAGCTCAGCTTTTGGACGAGCGCTCATGCAAAGAACTCACCGCAGGAGATATTGTACGCCTGTCCGGTAATTGCCGACGCATTGTCACTGGCGAGCCACTCGATGAGAGCGGCGACTTCTTGCGGCTGCACAAATCTTTCAAGGGGTATTCCCGCGAGCGCGTCCTGCCTGACCTGCTCGGGGGTCGAGCCCTGTTCCTTTGCCGTCCTGATGATGTCTCCCCTGGACATCTGCGTGTCCACCCAGCCGGGGCAAACCGCGTTTACCGTTATCTTTCGGGGCGCCAGCTCCTTTGAGAAGCACTTGACCAGGCCGAGCACCGCATGTTTGGAGGCGGTATAGGCTCCGTATCCGCTCCTTCCGAGCTTTCCGAGTCCCGAAGAGACGACGACCGCGCGACCGTTTTTTTCCATTGACCCGCAAAGCGCCCTGAAGGTGTTCCAGACGCCGTCCACGTTGACGGACATCACGTCTCTCCACACTTCATCGGCGTTCGGGTCGTCCAGTGCGGCCTGTTTGCAGATACCAGCGTTGGCCACAACCACCTGGACCGGCCCCGTGTTCGAAAGCGCCTTTTTGAGCGCAGCGCCGTCGGCCACATCGACACAAACCGGCACAACCGTGGCGCCCTTCTTTTCACACTCTCTGGCAAGTTCCTGTAACGGCTCCAGCTCTATTCCCACGGCATAGACCTTCATCCCGCGGCCGATGAGCTTCAACACCACCTCGCGACCTATTCCCGTGCCTGCTCCCGTTACCACTGCAGCTTTTTCTTCCATCATATTGTCCTTCAGATTCGCGTAGCCTCAATTGCCTCGATCAACACCTTGTCCGGAACCGGGATGGCATAATCCCCATCCACGCTCCACAGTTGACCCACGTCGCTCACCAGCGCCATTCGCGTTCCCTCTACCAGGTACTTCTTGTTGAACTTCAGCGCCTCCAGAATATCGTCCGTGCGAATGTCGGCGGGCACCTTTGTGGGCAACCCGTACCTGGCGATCATTTCCTCGTGCGTCAAGACCAGCTCGTCGGAGCACGCCCCGAGTATCCTGGAGATCCGCGCGGCGACCATCATCCCGATTGCAATCGACTCACCGTGCAATAACGAGTAACCGGACAGGTGCTCGATGGGATGCCCGATCGTGTGACCGTACTGCAAGACCATCCCATCCCTTAGCTCCTTTGGATCTGTCCTGACCAGCTCACACTTCAGCTCGATGTTGCGCCTTATGACCAGTTCCAGGAAATCCAGGTCCCTGAAGCTGCCGTTGTATTCGGTCAGCGTTTTCGCCAGTTGCGCGTCCTGCCCCAGGGCGTGTTTGACGACCTCTGCGAGGCCGTCCCGTGTCTGCCTGTCGGTCAGCGTCACCAGAGTCTCGACGTCAACAACAACCATTCGGGGGTTGTAGTATGCGCCCACCATGTTCTTTCCGCGCTGGCCGTTGATCGCCTGCTTGTGGCTGATAGCCGCGTCGCACTGTGCCATCAGAGTTGTGGGAACGTGCACCAGATCGAGCCCCCTGTATATTGTCGAGGCCACGAAACCGCACACGTTGCACACGACGCCTCCACCCAGTGAAATGAACACCGATCGTTCATCCACGCCTCTGCTCAGTACCCGGTCGACCACGTGCACGTAATTCAAGAGGGTCTTTGCCTCTTCGCCCACCGGCAGCGTTATCAGCTGTACATCGTAGCCGCTGCCCTTTAATTTGCCGGTGAACTCCTCTGCGTACAGCTTCGCGACCGTCGTGTCCGTAAACACGAATATGGGCGATGAAGCATTTGCATCCGGGATCAGATTCTCCCTGAACGGAGACGCCACGGCGCCCCGGGAGACGATCATCTCGACGGTTTCGGGCTTTCCCAAAATGTAGTCATAGACCTTCGACCTGCCCTTTTCGGCCGGCCTTGACCCCGAGCGCTCACGCCTGACGACCTCTTTTCTACGGGCCAGGCGGATTCTGGCTTCGGCGCGCACCAGATCGACCGGCGTGTCCACATCGTCCCACTTCCCATCTTCAATCGCCACGAACCCCAGCTTGCCCGTCCGAGCCAACACCTTCATTCCCTCGTAGAGTTCGACGTTCTCCTTTGACGCGAGAGCCTGGTCCAGGACGGAAAACAACTCTGGGGTTGCTACAAAGAAACCCGCGTCAAGCGCGTCGCACTTGTCCAGGCTCCAGTCCACATCGACGATCTTGTTTGAGCCAATTTCCACCTTTAGTGCAGACTCGAACGAGGGGTTCTCCACGGTAACCCTGTCCACGAGCGCAACCATTGCGTTGTCCGCAAGCTCGGCCCGCGCCATGGTGGTGACCAGCTTGTCGTCAAAAACGTGATCTCCCATGAGAAGCAGGAACGGTTCATCCAGACTCTCTCTCGCCGCCAGCACCGAGAACCCCGAACCATTTTGCCACTGGAGATTCTCGTGGAACTCGATCTCCATATTTTCACCCCATGGGCGTCCGGCGATGGCGCGTCTTATTCGGCGCTTCTCGTATCCAAGAACCACGTGGACTTTCGAAACCCCCACATCCCGAAGCTGTTCAATCTGCCTGAAAATGATGGGATGCCCGCCAACCTCTACCAGTGGTTTTGGAGTTCCGCGGCGGTCCAGACGAGCACCGCGTCCCGCGGCAAGAATAAGAGCCTGTT
>JAUVAN010000374.1 GCA_030591725.1 Deltaproteobacteria bacterium | reverse complement strand
CCCGGCGGCGAAGTGGGCCAGGGTGAGCGGGAGTTGAGCATCCAGCCCCACGGCACATTCCAGACCGTGGAAGAGATTGGGGACATCATCGTCGGGGTCGCGGGTCACGTGCCCATGCGGCTGCGCGACGTGGCCGACCTGAGGGACACTGTGGCGGAAGAGACCCGGGTTATCAGGGCGAACCGCAAGCAGGCCATCATGATCATGGTGCGCAAGCAATCGGGCGCCAACACTGTCCAGTCGGTTGAGGCCGTGGAAAAGGTCCTCCCCGATATCGTGAAGTCACTCCCGAAGGGGGTGCAACTGGACGTAATCTTCAATCAGGGCGACTTTATCAGCCTGGCCCTCGGAAATCTGTCCACGACCGGGCTTCTGGCCATCTTCATGGCGGTGATGGTGCTGCTGGTGTTCCTGCGCTCCATACGCGCCGCGCTGATCGTCGGGGTGGCCATACCACTGTCTATTCTCGTCACTTTCTCCGCCATGCACCTGGTCAATCTGACCCTCAACATCATCTCCATGGCGGGCCTTGCGCTCGCTGTGGGAATGCTGGTGGACAGCTCCATCGTCGTGCTCGAAAACATCTATCGACATCTGGAGATGGGCAAGGACTCGTCGCGAGCCGCCATCGACGGGGCCTCCGAGGTGGCCACCGCCATCTTCGGTTCGACCCTCACAACCATCGCCGTGTTCGTCCCCATCCTGTTCGTGCCCGGTCTGGCGGGAGCAATGTTCAGGGATATGGCCTTGACCATCTGTATATCGGTGGGCGCCTCGTTCGTCGTGGCAATAACCCTCATCCCCCTTGCGGCGTCGGTCTTCATCAAGAAGGGCAAGAAGGTGGAGATGTCCCGACTCGCCGGGGCCTACTCCTGGATACAGAGCAAGGCTTTGAACTGGCGCAAGACAACTTTTATACTGGCCTGGCTGGCCCTGTTCTGCAGCATCGGTTTCATCGCCTGGAACTACCAGCTCGGCAACAGCGAGTTCCTTCCCAGAGACGACAGCGGCATTTCACTGTTCACGGTAAAGGCGCAGGTGGGGAGTTCCGTGGAACACCTGGACGAGCTGACCCGGAAGGCGGAAGACCTGATCCTGGACAACGTGCCGGAGGTCGAGCTCCTGGCCTCGGATCTGGGCGTCGGCGAGGGGTTTGCGGCCATCTTCTCCGACGGAAAGCACGCGGGCTTGCTGCGGGCGAGGCTGACCCCTCTGGGTCAGAGGGAGCGCCGCCAGTGGCAGATAGAGGAACAAGTCAGGGATCTCCTGGCCGATATTCCGGGCCTGGACACCAAGGTCTTCAACCCCATGGATATGAGCGGGGAGGACGGGGATCTGGTGGTGAAGATACGAGGCCACGACCTGGAGGTAGCCCGAAACGCCGGCATGGACGTGAAGCGGCTGATCGAGGAGATCGATGGCGCCCGGGACGTGATATTCAGCCTGGAGGACGCGAGGCCCGAGTTGCACGTGTACTATGATAGGCAGCGGATGGCCCGTCTGGGGCTCACGGCGGCCAATGTAACCTCCACCGTTTCCGCTTTCTTCCAGGGCACAATTGCGACCATCTTTCGGGAGGAGGGCCAGGAGTACAACATCCGAATTCGCGCCCCCCGTTCGTTCAGGAAAGATCCCAAAAACCTGGGCGACCTGATCATTGTGTCCCCGGTGGCGGGCCGCGTCATCCTTCGAAGCATCGCGACAATAACCGAGCGAGCCGGCCCCGCGATGATAACTCGAGAGGACCAGGAGCGGGTGGTCACGGTCTCGGCCAACGCTCAGCCGGGCCAACTGGGGAAGCTCACCGACGACGTCAACGAGAAGCTGGCGTCGTACCAGTTCCCCGAGGGTTTCACACACACCATAGGAGGCGCGGCGCAGGACATGCAGGAGTCGTTTTTCTTACTGGGGCTTGCGTTCATAGCGTCCCTGCTCCTGGTGTACATGGTCATGGCTTCCCTCTTCGAATCGTTGCGCACCCCGTTCGTGATCGGGCTCACCATCCCCCTGGGAATGACCGGCGTGGGGATCGCCCTGTTCAGCACCGGCACCGCCCTGTCGATAACCTCGGCGATCGGATTGGTGGTGCTGGTGGGTATTGTCGTGAATAACTCGATCGTCCTGGTGGACTACGCGAACCAGCTTTGCGGCCAGGGTATGGACCGACTCGAGGCGGTACGGCTGGCCGGCCGACGGCGAGTTCGTCCCATACTCATGACAACCCTCACCACTGTGCTGGCCATGACCCCCATGGCCATGGAGATCGGCACGGGCGCCGAGTCGTGGAGCCCCCTGGCACGAGTGATCATCGGTGGTCTGGCGGTGGCCATGGTCATAACCCTGCTGGTCGTTCCGGTCATCTATCTCTGGCTCGGCGGCGGCAAGGCGGCCAGCTCAGAGAGGTACTCGAAGTCGCCGTCAGAAGCCTGATCGAAACTCAAGGGACCGAACTATTCGATTTCGATAACGCCCTTGAGCTGCATGCCGGTCATGTCACTGTATGAGTACGGAGCCAGGCCGACGGGGACGGTGACATACGTCTCGGCGTCGGGGTCGAACTTGTAGGCTGAGTTGGCGTCCCTGTCTACGGCCCACACGTAGCCTTCGAAATCCACGGCCGCGCCGATCATATTTGAAATTCCGATTTCGTAGGTATCTGTGACGAGCATGTTCTCCTGATCGATCTTGTAAAGCGTGCCGTCGGTGTCGGCGGCCCATACGTAGCCTTCGCTTTTTTCCATACCCACGGCGATGCCACGGAGCCAGTTAGCACCCGTCACCAGGAGTTCATCCATGGAATCGGTCGCCGGATCATAGCGGGTCACATAGCTGTCATAGGTGGTGCCCCATCCGCTGCCGCCGACCCACACTCGACCCTGGGAGTCCGCAGTGATGCCGTAACCGCCCTGCATCGCCACGTTCTCCGTGACCTGGAGAGTGTCTATGTCCACCCGGGTGATCATATGGCCATAATCATAACGATCATACACCCAGAAACCGCCGTTTCCGTCGATGGCCCCTCCATAAAGACAGTTGCCGGCGGTCACATCGGTCTGGTCGAGGACCGTGCCATCGTCCCCGTCGATCTTGTAAACCACCTGTGGGGATCCCGGTGAATACATACTTCCACAGGTGCCCACCCACACGTTTCCTCCGATGCCGGTATCCGGGTCTTCCTTGCCGTCCCAGGCCGTGGCTCTGGCCCCCAGCTCATTGACGGATACTCCTGTGGATTGCTCCGTGTACCACAGCATGCACTCGTCCTCGCCCCATGGCAGTATGTTGGTTGGTCCGGTGGACGTTTCGATCGTGCCGCTGCTGTCACCGTCCACGCATTCGTCTATCGCGGCGGCGAACTTGGCTACCGACAACGTGTACGGTATCCGATTGGTCACAACGGCGTCCCCGTGGAGGTTCACCGAGGTGCGCGACGGGCTGCATCCGGAAGCGAGCGGGCAAGTGCGGTAACGGGCCACCTCCATTGCCGTCTCGGTGTCCACCTTGGACAGGGTGTCATCGCCGGAATTGGCTATCCAGATATACGAGAACTCCACTTCCGGTTCAGTGTCCGTATCCGAATCCGTATCCCCATCCGTGTCCCCATCCGTGTCCCCATCCGTGTCCCCATCCGTGTCCGTATCAGTGTCCGTATCAGTGTCCGTATCAGTGTCGGACGACCCACTGTCCTTGCTGCAACTCAGTTGTGCAAAGCCGCAAACAAGAACTCCAACCAGTAATGCGAGTATGCCGATTCTCATCGTTCCCTCTTTTCGTATTGCTTTTGCCTGATAATACCACACTGCCAATAAATGGTATTTTAAAGATCCTGGGCTCGGTTATCTTCCGCGGGGTGAACCCCACGGCTTGTATCTAGGACCTCACCCTTTCCTGACTCGCGGCAGGTTGAGTTCATCCATGATGCCGCTGATGCGTCTGCGGGAGTATTTGATTCCCCTGTCGCGAAGGTGGCGCTCGATGGCGGAGACGTT
>JAUVAN010000286.1 GCA_030591725.1 Deltaproteobacteria bacterium | reverse complement strand
TGACGGACCGTGGACTCCACGTGACCGCCACCAAGCGGACCGATACCATTGCCAACGACATGGAAATGGTGACCAAAAAAATGATGATGAACCGGCTCAAGGGAAATCCCAACATGGTCATCATGCCGGAAACCACTGTCCTGTCTTTCGGTGAAACCGGAATTCAGATTCTTCATCAGGGCGTGGAAAAGACACTGGAGCCGGTAGATACCGTCATCCTGGCCTCCGGCATGCTCCCGGAAACCGAACTATTCGATACGCTGAAACAACAAGGGAAACCCGTAACCCTGATCGGTGACGCTGACCATCCCGCTGACATTTTCGCGGCCAGCCAGTCCGGCTATCGCGCGGCGTTGTCTCTGGCCGATCAACGGTGACACGAACACCGACGCGGATTCCGACGAAAAAAAGACTCTCTTTCGTTATTCCAGGTAGGCGATCGTGCGTATCAGGGCCTTTATCTGCGCGCTGATCTCGGGGGAGGGATCGATGAACTTGACGCCCATTCCCGTCTCTCCCTCGCCTTCGCCGGTCTGAACCCACATGACCTGTCCGAAGACCACGACGGGCGCATCGTTGCCCGGGATACTGAATCTGAGATCCATTCTCGATCCGGCGGAAAGCGGGGCAGGCGTGACGAGGAAGATCCCCATCTCAGAGATATTGCCGGACTTGCAAAAAAGGTAGGTGTCGCCGTGCCGAAAATCGACGTCGACCTTGATGTCGTGCCTCTCCTGCCTTCTGCGATCGGAAAAGGCCCTGGTGCTGTCGTCTGTCATCGATACCTCATTTCAACGATACCTTCCCAAGAATGATCGCGTTCTCCCTCGCCCGGGGCTCGTCCAGCACCTTCATCCTGGTATTGCCGCGATACATACCCAGGGTGACCTTGTACATACCCGCCTCCTGGTACGCCGGTACTTTTCCCTTGTGCACATCCACGATGTAGTCTCCGGGGCGCCACTCCTTTGTGGGGTAGATGCCCGAGACGGGCTCGTGATCCCCGTGAATTCTGGGACCCGGACCGTCGATATGGATGAAAACCTTCCAGTTTGCCGACACCTTGTCGTCGCAGCGCCAGTAGGTGATGAGGTCGAACGCCTTGCCCTTCTCGAAATGTTTTACGCCCGAAACGGATGAGACCTCCCATCCGAGTATCGTTATCTTGTTGTCCAGATTGATTTCTTTTTTGTGCCTGGGCGCCTTTTCAAACGGCCTGGAGAAGACGAAGTTGACGATGGGGTTGTCGTTCTTCTCCTTGCTCTTGTGCTTGCTGACGGCCAGGAAGTGACGATCGCTCTTGGCGTCCAGCACAAAGATGTGCTCGCCGGTTTTCTCCCTGTATTCGCGATCCAGGCCGGCCAGGTGTTTGGGGGGAAATAACGCGAAGGCGCGATCGGAGCGCTCCAGCCACTTGAGCAATTCCGTACGACTCTTGATCGCGGTCGCCTCCGCCGGGAGTTGAGCCGAGCCGAATACTCCGAGCGGCTCACCATCATTGGCGAACTTCTCGTAGCTGCTCAACACGTGCTTGGAGGAAAGATCGATCGACAGTTGTGGAACGAGAATCATGGAGATGTAACCGCCGATACCAATGGCGGCCAGCGGGAACAGGATGCGTGCCCGGATCGGGCGCCAACTGGATTTACCCTTTTCGCCGGCGCCGACGAAGCCCGCGAGGATGATCATGATCCCAAATGGTATCGATGCGAAGATGGCGTGAATCACCGGCTTGAAGTCTTTGGGAGCCTTGAGATCGGACCATCCGAAGCCCTCCAGGATCGCATCCGGGCGCTGGGCGAAATCGCGCAACATGATTGCCAACGCCAAGGCCGCAAGAAGGCCGCCGAGGAGATGGGGCGCCTTGCTCGACTCCAGATCTTCAATTGAGAGAGCGATGGCAAGGACCACGGGGATCGGGAGGAACAGGGGCGCCGGCCCATGAAAACGAACGTAAAACGTATGTACGACCAGGCCGACGACGATGCCGGATATCGCCAGCAATCTGAGACGGGTGTTGGGATCGTCATCGTACCGGGGGTTGATGACTGTCGTCAGCAGAATCGGGGCGAATGCGATCCAGGGGAACCAGCCGAAGGCCAGTCGCTCCAGCGAAAACGAGAAGCTCACGACCGCCGTTTTTGCCGGGATGCCGCCGGTGATCCACGGGATATCGGGCGAATCGGAAAGGATCGCGAAGACGAAACCCAGGACAGAGAGAAGAACCGCTGCCGCTGACGCATAAATCATGACTCGTCTGCGCGTGGGTACGTCGTCTCGCGCAAAGAAGATCTTCGACACGTCGCCGTTGAGGGCCAGGGTCAGAAGGATCGTGGCGGCCGGCACGGTCACGCCCACCAGCAGGCCGGCGGTAATCCAGCCGAGCGCCAATCCGAGAACAGCCAGCGCGGCTCCTGCTATCGTGGCTTTTTTCCCCTCACAAAACGAGGCGAGCGCGAGGCCGCCAACGGAGAGAGTCTCCGCACACAGGAGCGGCATCCACGAGGTGACCTGTCTTCCATGAAAGAGCAATATGGGTGACGCGGCAAACGCGAACGCGGCCAGACCGGCCACGCGCGGGCCGGTCAGTGGCGCGAGTAACAGCTGGAGAGCCAGCAGGGTGAGCAACGCAAGTAACGCGAGTGGGATCCTGGCTGCGAGTTCGCTGCGCCCACCCAGGGACCAGCCCAGTGCGGAAAGGCGCTCACCGGGGTAAAGCCTGGTGCCTCCGATCGCCGTTGTCTTTGTGAGAGCCTGACCTTTTTGAAGCTGCTCACCGAGGTTGACGCGATCGATCTCCTGCGGCTCCCAGAGGCCGAACTCGCCGAGACCCACAAAAAGAAAGACTGCCGCGAACAGGGCCGGCATGAATAACGCAGCTCGTTTGATGAAAGATAAGGAGGGCGACGTCATATAAAACAAGTCCGTTTTGGGTTTCCTTGGTTCGAACAAAGGAACCTTAACCAGACGATGCTGGTCTTGGCAAGGAAGTCTCCAGGATGTATAGTCTCACTTTCTTAAGCATTGTCAGTGTCAATGTAAGGTCAATGGTTGCAGGAGGTTGCGATGAAAGTTGAAGAGGGAAAAATAGTGACGTTGGAATACACCATCACCACGGAGAAGGGCGAAATGATTGAGTCCTCTGCGGGTCGTGGTGAACCGCTTGTGTTCCTCTTCGGCAAGAGCGGGATGCTCCCGGGTCTTGACGAGGCGGTTCGCGGGATGGAGGTCGGCGACGAGAGGGAGTTCGATCTGCCGCCGGAGAAAGCCTTCGGCACCATCGACTCCGGCCCCACCATGGATATCCTCAAGACTCGTTTGCCTGACGGCGCCGATATGAAAGTCGGCACCATGTTCGAAGCAGACATGTCGGGAAGCGGCCAGACGGTAAAGATGATCGTACTCGAAGATCGCGTCAACGATGTGCAGGTCCGGCTCATCCACCCGCTCGCGGGGAAGATTATCCACATCAAGGCCGAAATCGAGGCGCTTCGCGAGGCCACCGAGGAAGAACTCAAGTCGAGTTAGCCCGGACTCAATTCTTAAAAATCGTCTTCAACGCCAAGCGCCCCATCGTTTGTCTCGGGAACCTTGGCCAGGGGTTCGCTCGCGGGCCGAATGTGTTTGTTGTCGAGCCTCTTGCTGCGGTCCCTGATGATGTCCATGAGCGCAGCGCGATGTTTGCGCGCAACCGGACGGCCGGGGCGGATCTTGTATTTCAGCGGATCCAGGAACTTGCCGTTCTTCTTCAGGCCCCAGTGCAGGTGCGGACCCGTGGACCTTCCGGTGGAGCCCACGTACCCGATGACCCGTCGCTGCTTGACCTCGACACCTGTCTTGATGCCCGGACCGAACCTTGAGAGGTGAGCGTAGTGGGAAGTGAGACCCTCCCAGTGATCGATGCTGACCAGATTCCCATTTGCCCCGCGTTTGCTCGCGCATATGATCTTGCCGGCGGCGCATGCCCAGACGGGCGTACCGTTAGGGGCGGCGAAATCGGTGCCGTTGTGAAGCTTCTTTCTCTTGAGAACCGGGTGAAAGCGCATCCCAAATGGTGAGCTGATTCGCGTGTAGTGAAGAGGAATAAGGATGGCGGATCGAGGAACGGACACTCCCTTGCTGTCGTAGTAGATGGGGTTTGCGTCTGGAGAGGCCGCAAACCTGAAGAAGCGCTTCTTTCCCGATTTGACACCGTTGTACTCCAGGGCCAGGACCGGCCCGTAGCTCAGGAAATTACCGTCAAGGCTCTCTTCCTCCACCATTACGCGAAAAGTATCGCCCGGACGCTGCTCCTTGTAGAAATTGACCTGGGTGGAAAGCACGTCCGCGATCTTGCCGGTCAGCGTGGGGCGCGCGCCCAGATCGGCCATGGCGGCATACAGGGATCTTGCGATGGTGCCCGCGAACAGCCTGGTCTTCTTGACGGTCGGGACGTGGATCTTCTTCCCGTGGAAGGCGTCGTTGCGTTTCCTGACGAGGTAGATGTCGGTCACGGAGGCCTCGTAGCGAAAAGAAACGGGGCGACCGGTGGTCTTGTCCATGTGAATTTCGAATTTGTGTCCGGGGCGAGCGCGTCTGAAATCGAAAAGTCCGTCCAGAGCATTGATGAGAAGTTGAGCGTCGCTCGCGGAGATGCCGAGCCCTGTAAGGTTCCTGATCACCGGTACGCCGCTCTTGACCTCGCCCCTGAGGATACGCGCATCCGGTGGCCCCGGATCGCCCTCGTCGAGGTCTTCGGGCACGGTAGGCTCTGGATCGGGAGATACGATCGGCGTTCCGGCGTCGGCCGTTCCCCGAGAGATCCACTGTGAAGCCGATGCATCGACCGATGCGTCCGCAAGCGCCTTGCCCGGTTTGCCCGACATGGCGACAAACATCCCGACGACCCCGCCGAGAAGCCCCAACAGTACCAGCGCCGACAAGGTTATGGACTTGCGGGAGGAAGATCCTTCCTCCTGCACCTCTTGCGGTGGTATCTCGGCAACCGTTTCGGAATCAGACATCGAGGTTGTGCTTATCACGGTTGGACCAAGAAATGTAGCGTTTGGTTATTGCCTGACGCGGTAAAAAAAGCACAAAAAAAAGGCTCATCGCTGAGGGCGGGCAGCGATGAGCCAGACAAGAGAAGGAGCATTCACAAATCGCTAAGCAAAAATAAGCTAAGTCAAGGTCCGCATAATCTGGAAAACTAACTAAGTTATGTAAGGCGGCTTAAATTCAAAATTCCTACCCTAAGAGCGCCGCGTTATGCAAATACACAATGCAATGTCGGTGCCAAGGGGCACAATCATGCACGCTGTAACAGTAAATTATTGTGATAACGCGCACATACACAAACAGCTGTAATCGCCCATCGGCTTCGGATGCCGGCCCACCGCAGCAGGCTTACCCGAAACAACGACAATTCTGTCATGGAGCACAGGGAACTATGAAATCAATGCGTACCTGTTTTTCGAGTGCGCTCGATTACCGCGAGCATCGATGAGTGGATGATGCCGTTGGAGGCAACCACCCAACCCCGATGCACATCCAGATCCTCGCCCGAATAGTCGGTTACGCGGCCCCGCGCCTCTCGAATAATCGCGGTGCCCGCCGCCAGATCCCAGGGTTGGAGCCTCGGCTCCCAGAATCCATCGTAGACACCTCTTGCTACCAGGGCCAT
>JAUVAN010000129.1 GCA_030591725.1 Deltaproteobacteria bacterium | reverse complement strand
GGCGGTTATCGAGGCCATCCGCGCCGGATGCGATCCGCTGCTTCCCGACCGTCTCTCGTACCCGGAGATGCTCGGCAAAGATCTTTGCGAAAAGCATCTCTATCAGAACAAGGGCGAGCTGCGCCGACGGTTGCGCTGGATGATGCGCAATCCCGATCGCGTCCGCGCCACTCCGAATCACCACACCGAAATGGACCGGTTCTCGTGGAAAGTGGTGGCGCCCATGTTTGAGGAGATGGTGCGGGAACTCGCGACGGACTAGTGGCGTCTTCGCACAACGCGCGGATCGCGGTGGCCGTGGAAAACCGCGAGTATGACGATTCTCTCGGGTTCAACTATGTAGAAGATACCGTAAGGAAATCGCCTTGTAAGCACACGGCGAACATTGCGGTGGACAATGGGATGCGCATCGGGGGATCGGCGAATTTTCTCTATCGCCGCATCAACAACGAGCAAGAACTCTTCACCAAGGCCGTGTCGCTTATCTTCATACCAGCGGTAGGCTTCTGAAAGATCCTTATTGGCCTCGGGCCGAAGGATCGCTGGTGACGTCATCGTTTTTTTCGGAGCTCGTCTTTGGCATCTTCCCAGGCGATTCCCTTGTCCGGATTTTCTTTCATCGCATCGAGCCGGACGTCCAGTTCCTGTCTTTGAGTCTCCGTCATCTTCACGTTTTCCGGATGTACCGCCGCCGACAATGGTCGAATACGTATCCGGTTCTCAGTAACAACCGCAAACATACCTTCCCAATCGGGACGGTTTTCGAGTACCGAGAGCATCCTCATGGGAATCTGATCGGGATCGGATACCCGGGGACGGAATAGTATAATGCCGCATGATGCTGGAAGACGAGCACTGAAAGCGAGACATCCAAAGTCCTTGTCCTGCGTCACGATCAGGCGCAGGTCCTTCTGGGCGCGAGCAAGGATCGCCTGATCGCCCCACCCACGAAGAGATTCCTTGACCGATAGCACATCATGTCCGCGTTCACGCAGTAGCCGCACCAGAGTGCCCGGCATGTTCTCATCTATAAGGAACCGCAAGGTGTCCTCCTCGTCGAGTCAGGCGGGGATCGGATAAACGCGCTCACTTCTGAGCACTTCGCTCGCATAGGCGAGGCAGGCTTGAATGTCCGCCGACGTGAGGTGATCGTACTCATTCACTACCTGCTCCACGGTCCAGCCCTGACCAAGGAGATCGACCACGAACTCCACGGCGATCCGCGTTCCCTTGACAACGGGCTTACCGACGAGCACATCCGAATCGACGACGATTCGCTTCTTCCAGTTCATGAGTTCCTCCTCGAGTCTTTCAATTGATTATATCGATTCATGGGCCGGCCGTCACTCCATATCCCGCGGCTCGGTAACCAGCCTCACCCCATCGAGAACCTCGCGTATCAGACGAGGCGACAGGGCGCCGACCTTCTGAGCGAGGTCGTCCCTGTCCACTGTGAAGATCTGCGAAACGTTGACAACACATCGCTTTGACAGGTTGGCCGTCCCTTTCCTGAGCGCCACGTTCCCCGGCGAGCCGGCCAGACGCGTGTTCGAGGTGATGGCGCAGACGACAACAGTAAGGATATCGCTCTTGTTGAATACGTTGTTCTGGATAACGACGTGAGGGTGCTTGTAACCGGGCCCCGATCCCGAAGGGCGTCCGAGATCGACCCAGAAGACATCCCCTTGCCGGACTACCATTGCCCCTCGACCAGCGCGCGATGCTTGTTGCGCATCCGGCGCCGGTGCTTTTGCTCGCTCTCACTTCGGGACTCCGCGTTCGCGGCGTTGATCGCCTCCAGCATCTTGAGGCTCTCGTGACGCTTCACGAGTTCCTCCACGGCCAGCGCGAAGAGACGACTGCGAGAGATGTCGAGATCCTCTACGAGCCGCTCGACCTGCTCGAAGAGAGCCTCGGGGATCGAAATTGCGGTCTTTACCTGGGGCATGGTTATACCTTTCTTCCTACTAGTAGTATAATCATTTATTATACCCTTGCAACTACCAGATGCCCCGCCTTCGCCCTCGCGACTACAGAGCTTGCATGGAGAAAGGATTCAAACTATACAATTCCCACGTCGAGGTGGACCTTTGCGGGCCGTCATCGACGCCGAACGAAACGTGAAAGAGCTATCGAACCTCACCGTTCGATTGGCGTTCATTCCAGGGAAGGAAGAACGACCGATGGCACAAAAAAAAATCACAGTCCCGAAACTGCTTTCCTACAAATCAAAGAACAAGAAGATCGTGATGGTGACGGCGTACGACGCCACCTTTTCGCGGCTCATCGATCGCGCCGACGTGGACATGGTGCTGGTGGGCGACTCCCTCGGCATGGTGATCCAGGGTCACGACTCCACGTTGCCGGTGACACTCGACGACGTGATATATCACAGCCGCGCCGTCTCCCGCGGCCTCGCGCGCGCCCACCTGTGCGGCGACATGCCCTTCATGACCTACAAGGTTTCCCCCGAACAGGCGCTGCAATCCGCGGGCAGGTTGATGCAGGAAGGTCGCGTGGAATCGGTCAAGCTCGAGGGCGGAATGGAAATGGCCGACACCATCGCGCGACTCACCTCAGCGGGCATCCCCGTGGTGGGTCACGTGGGCCTGTTGCCCCAGTCTGTGCACGCGGTCGGCGGGTTCAAGATGCAGGGGCGCAACGGAATCGACCGGGTGCGCATCATAGAGGACGCCAGGGCGGTGGCCGAGGCGGGAGCGTTCTGCATTGTTCTCGAGAGCATGCCCCTGGAACTGGCCCAGACGATCACCGGGGAGGTGAACGTGCCGACCATCGGCATCGGCGCGGGCCCACATTGCGACGGTCAGGTGCTCGTCATCTACGACATGCTCGGCATGAACGAGGACTTCACACCCAGGTTCCTCAAACTGTACGGCAATCTCGGACAAACCATACGCGAAGCTGTGGGTGAATACGCAAACGAGGTGAGACACGGCGAGTATCCCGCAAGGGAGCATTCTGTCTCGGTGGACGGCTCCGATGAATCCTCCGACAACCGGATCTACAGTGTTTCCCCGAGCAAGACGCCGGCACACTGAGAACATGAGCCGGACACCGACGATCATCCGGGATCCACAAGAGATCCGTTCCCTTTGCGACGAGGAAAGGGCGCGGGGAGCTTCCGTTTGCCTGGTCCCGACCATGGGCGCGCTCCACGAGGGTCACCTGGGGCTCGTGCGCGAGGCGGCAAGCCACGGCGATCTGGTGGTGGTGAGCATCTTTGTCAATCCCGCCCAGTTCGCGCCCGGCGAGGACTTCGATCTCTATCCCAGAAATCTGGCGGACGACATGGACAAGCTCGCCCCTGCTGGAGCCGCCCTGGTCTTCGCTCCGAGCGTTGAGACAATGTACCCGTCGAACGCCGGCACCACCATCTCGGTGAACGGTATTACGGAAGGGCTCTGCGGCGCCCATCGCCCGGGCCACTTCGCCGGGGTGGCCACCATCGTCGCCAAATTGTTCAACATCATCGGCCCCTGCACCGCCGTCTTCGGACGCAAGGACTACCAGCAACTACAGGTCATTCGCAAGATGACCCTCGACCTCAATATGCCCGTCAAGATCGTGGGTATGGCCACCGTTCGAGAGCCCGACGGACTGGCCATGAGTTCCCGCAACGAATACCTTTCGGATGAGGAACGATCACGGGCGACGGCCATCCCCTCGGGCCTTGCCGCGACCCACGCACTCTTCGACAGGGGAGAGAGAAACGTGAAGGCGCTTCTTCGCCCGGTCATCTCCTCCATAGAGGGCGCGTGCGATTCCATCGACTACATAACAGCCGCCGACCCCGGCTCCCTCGAACCTCTCGAGGACGAGGCCCTGGCGGATGAAACGATGCTCATAGCGCTGGCCGTCAGGATCGGCAAGACCCGTCTCATCGACAACACCGTGCTCGGAGAGGATCGATCTCCACTTCCCGGCCCGGGGAACTGAACCGATTATCCTGCCCATGATTTCAATAATTCACCTATAATTACAGGTGAGTTCCACTATGCTTGTAGAAAAGCAGATTAAATGAATTGTGGTTGTGTCTTGTCTAATACAATATATGCAAGACAGAACCCGGATCGAGGGAGGAATTGAAATGACTGAAATAAGATTATTCATCCTGATTGCCATGGCCGTAATCTTTGTTTCGGGCACCGGCTGCGCCCCTGCCACCACCGATATCGGCGGCGACGCCGACTCGGACGGCGACACCGACTCGGACGGCGACTCCGACAGCGACTCTGACTCCGATTCCGATTCCGATTCCGATTCCGACTCCGATTCCGATTCCGACTCCGACTCCGATTCCGACACCGATTCCGACACTGACTCCGATACCGATTCCGACACCGACACGGATACCGACACCGGCGGCAGTGGATCCTGCGTAACACTCGGCACAGATATCACCTGTAACCCCGTCACACAGTCGCCCTGCGCCACCTCAACCGGAGAAGCCTGCGACACGACCTATGACACCACCACCCAGGATCATACGGGGTTCCAGTGCTGGGCGCCGCCGAACACTGAAGTAGAGGACGCCGTCTGCTCCGACACCGCGTATTGCATGCCCGGGCTACACTGCGACTCGGAAACGGCCGTCTGCAAACAGTATTGCTGCGTCACAGGTGATTGCAGCACGGCAGGCAGGGTCTGCACTTACACGCTGACCGACGGAATCACCGCGTACTTCCCAATAACTCCCACCCTGGGCCTCTGCATTTAAAAAAAAGGAACCGTCATGAAAGTGAAGATAGTCGTTGTCGCGATCGTGCTGCTGCTACTCGGCGGCGGTCTGGGATTCTATTTTTACTACGATTCAGTGCTGAGATTTACCGACGATTTCACGGATTGTCCGGTGGCGGACTTCAGATCCTCCGCAACATCCGTGGACGCGGCCACGGGATGGGTGACCGAGCAATCTCTGAGTTCTCTCAAGATCACGGAGCGGTGCAGCCTCGACTGCCTCCACGGGAATCACATGGCGTGCGTGCTGTACGGATTGGCCCAGCAGAAGGGCGCCCATCTCATGAAGGATCTCGAGGGGTCCGGCAAGACGCTGCAAAAAGCCTGTGACCGCGGCGAGACTCTTGCGTGCGATCTCGTCAGTCGGGCGGTGGAGATGGCCGGGGAGGCCGAAAAGGCCAGGGCCGTCGAGGCGGCCCGCGCAGCCGCCAAGGAGGTCACGGACGCCATCGAGAAGCGCAAGGGAGAGATTGGGCATGTGATCAACGCGGCCCTCGGGCACTTCAACGGCAACTCCGGACCGATGAAAACCGGCGGAATGATGAAGTGGTACACGGGCACGGTGAAGTACCTGCTCTTCGATACGCCGCTTCTCTCCCAGATGCATCAGGTTCCCGGATCCAAGATCGAGAAATCCGGGCTCAAGGATTTCATCCTGGCCAAGTACATGGGCGGATCGCAACGACCCAACTTCAAGCTGACAAACGAGTTCTTCCACAAGCTCATGCGCTTGGGCGTGCAGCAGATCAAACTCGATTATCACGTGGAGAAAAAGAGAGAGAGCGCGATCCCCCGGAACAGCGGTTACTTCCGGGCAAAGCACACGTTCCTCTACAACGTCGGGCAGGTGGAACTGGAGATCCTCGATGTGCTCCTCAAAGATATCGAGTACGAGATAAGCGAGGCCGGTTAACCTATCCCATTCCTCCTGTTGCATACCTGCAGCGTATAAGTATATGTACACATCAACTGTTCACAATGAGGAGACATTCATGAAGATAGCAATCAAGACCGCGTTGGCGGTAACCCTGAGCGCAGCGCTGGTCCTCACAACAGGCTGCGGTGAGAAAAAAGATGACGCCGTCAAGACCGATGCGGCGCCTGCCGTGGAAGCGGCGGTCAATGTTGATCTCTACGTCATGTCCCAGTGCCCGTTCGGGGTGCAGGCCGTGGACGCCATAGTACCCGCAGTGCAGAAGTTCTCCGGCAAGGTGGCCCTGAATCTCGAATTTGTGGGCACTGTTGATGACGCAGGCAAGCTGCACACCATGCACGGAGAAGATGAACTCAAGGGCAACATGTATCAGATCTGCGCCGGAGACGTGGCGAAGGACAAGCAGCTCGACTTCATTCTGTGCATGAACAAGGAATGGAAAACGATCCCCAAGAACTGGGAACCCTGCGCAAAAGAGACGGGCATCGATTCCGCCGCGCTGTCCGGTTGCGTGAACGGTGACAGGGGAAAGGAGCTCCTCGCCGCGAGCTTCAAGAGAACAACGAAGGCGGGCATCCAGGGGAGCCCGACCATCAAGATCAACGGAGATGACTACAAGGGCGGTCGGATGACCCACGACTTCGTCAAGCATATCTGTGGAGCGTACGGCGAGAAAGAGAAGATAAAGTACTGCCTGGAGCTCCCTCCCCCGGGGAAGGTCACCGTCACGGCCGTCACCGACAAGCGGTGCGGCGAGAAGTGCGACCCGGAGCGACTGTTTACCAGCCTCAGACAGGTCTTCCCGGGCCTCGAGACGAAAACCCTCTACTGGAAAGATTCCGAGACCCGCGAGATGTGCGAGAAGCTCGGCATCAAGATGCTGCCTGCGGTCTTCTTCGACGAGAGCATCGACAACGACGCTGACGGCGCCAAGCAACTGGCCAAATGGCTTGCGCCCGCCGGCAAGTACCACGTCCTCAAGGTCAAGCCCGAGTTCGATCCCACCGCCGAGGTCTGCGACAACGGCGTGGACGACACTGGCAACGGCAAGGTCGACTGCGACGATTCCGACTGCACGCTCTCCTTCGCGTGCCGCAAGGAAACCTCACGCTCCCTGGAAGTGTTCGTAATGAGCCAGTGCCCTTACGGCGCCATGGCCCTCAAGGCTACCAAGGAGTTGCTGGACGCCTTCGGCAAGGACATCAACTTCAACATACACTTCATCGGCAAGGAGGTTGACGGCGCATTCGAATCCCTGCACGGCCAACCCGAGGTAGAAGAAAACATCCGGCAGATCTGCGCGGCCAAACACTATGGGGCAAAAAACAAGTACCTGGCTTACGTTTGGTGCCGCGGCTCGGACATCAGAAACGACGACTGGAAATCGTGCACCGGCGCGAAGACCGGCATCAATGCTGCGGTCATCGAGAAGTGCGCCACCGGCGAGGAGGGCAAGGCGCTGCTGTCGGAGGACATCAAGCTCGCCAACGGGCTGGGCATCGACGCAAGCCCCACCTGGGTAGTAAACGGCAAGGAAAGCTTCGGCGGGATCGTGCCCTCCGACATCCAGAAACGCTACTGCGAAAAGAACACCGGCCTCGCCGGTTGTGAAAAGAAACTGGCGGGAGATCCCGACAGCCACGCTGGTCACGGCCACGGAGCCGGCCCCGGCGCAGGCCCCCCCGGACTCCCCCAGGGCCCCCGCCCTCAAGGCCCCGCCCCGGCCCCCAGCTGCGGAGACTCCTCCCATAATCATTAAACGCCCTGGCTAGAACCTCCACCCGAAGGTCAATCCCAGGGTGACGTCTCCGTATGGATCGTAGGCGTCATCCCCCAGGCCCAGACGTGAAGACAGCTCGAAGCTGGCGGAGTCCAGAACAAGTCGCACGCCGGGGCTTACGGCCCAGGCGGCGAGTCGTTCGTGCGCGATGTTCTCGGTGAATCGCATGAGGCCGTTCGCCTCCACGACAATCTCCACCAGACCGCCGACCCGCGCCCCGAGCCCATAGTGCATGCTGTAGTAAACATGCGTCTTGTCCTGGCCGTGTATGGGCGCAAATAAAACTCCCTGGTGAGTGTAGACACAAAACACTCCCAGGGTAACTCCAAGCGCCGCGCCGGGCTCGATCAGAAAGTAGGGTCCGTCGATGACACGATCGTCGATCACTCCCCGGATCGGCATGTGGCGATCTTCCCTTATCCGGGACGTATCCGTGGGCAGGCCCAACCTGAAGAACGGAGTGAGCGCCAGCTCGAAGGGCCACTTTGGATTCGACGTTCGCCTCTTCAACTCCAGCACTCTGAATCTTCCGTGAATCTCCAGGAGCCCCAGATCGAAGTGGGTCCTTTGCTCGTCAATGGCCGGGGGAAGCTCGGTCATGAGCGTGGTGCTTTGAAAAGCCGTGATACTCCCGCCGAGCCCGAGGCGATCCAGGCTCGAAGGCGACCACTCGCCGCCCAGCACAAGCGCGGTCTGCACGGCCTTGTAAGTGGCCAGGCCGCGATCGTACGTGCCGTACCGGAAACCCGCACTCGCCCAGAGCTCGGTTGTAGGTATGGCCCCGAGCGGAGGCGACAGAACGGGCCCCGCCTGTGCCCGAAGCGGAGCGATGAGGTTCTCGAAGTCGGGTTGTTTTCCATCGGCGAGCGCAAAACCCGTGAAGATAGTGCTCATGAGGAGCGACATTCCCAGCAAGGCGCCGGCCGCTTTGCGAACCGCGTGAACGATCATGATCCCGGAACCCTGCCGTTTCGCAGATAGTTACCGCGTCCGGTGGGCCACGGCCCGCAATAAAGATCCGGGTCGGCCCCTGCTGGAACGCAATTGCAAGCCGAACCCTCCACGGTAAAGACGTCCATGCCGTGGTCGATGGTCAGCACAAGAATCTCCAGATTTCCATCGCCGTCGATATCATCGATTGTCGGGGTCGCCGCAGCGCCGACTCCGTTTCCGCTGTCCGCGTTCTGGTCGGGCAATTTGATGTCGTGGAGGAGCTGTCCGGCGCTGGACAGGATGATCAGATACCCGTTCTCTTCCCCCGGCTCTCCAAACGTCGCAAAGATGACCTCCGGACGACCGTCGCCGCTGAGATCCGCCACCGCCGCCTCCCCGCCATTCATCAACGGCTTGCCGTGCGAGTAATCGTAACGCCACAGGAGATTGGCCTCGGGACCGAACGCGTACATGTGACCGTCCGGGCCCGGAGTCAGGATCTCCAGGCGTTGGTCGCCTTCGATGTCGGCGAGAGTGGGCGACGGAACAACCCCGGGCGGATACCAGTCGTCGTTGTAAAGGGGCTCTTCCGTCAGCGGGAGGTCCTCCCACCCCGGGAGTCTCCGCCCCGAGCGATTGCCGTTGGCCGAGTAATCGCCCTCGAGGACCATCACAGCGTAATGGTAGGTGTGATAGGGAATGTCCATCTCCACGTTGGGAACGCCGATGACCTCGTTGAGCCCGTCCCCGTTTATATCACCCACGGCGGGCGGCGAATGGGTCCACTGAAGCCACATGGTCCAGTCGGGATTCGGCCAGTCTCCCTCGTGCAGATGGTAATGATCCTCCTCCACCTCCGGTTCGAGCCACCGGATGAACTGCCCCCAGCTCATGGGCTCGCCCTCGCATTCGTTTCCTCTCCGGCTGAAGTATGATGTGTCTGTCAGGACCGCCGTACCGTCCGGGTTGAACGCCTGGATGTGGTGGTTGTCGTAAGTGACGAGGATCTCCTTGTCGTCGTCGTCGTCCATGTCACCGATGGCCACGTTGAGACCGTAGGAGCCGAAACCGCTGTGCCCGTAGCAGTTGGCGTCCTCGCCCCCGAGCAGGTCCGTGCCCACCCCCTCGCGGGTATCGTACCGGGGCCAGCCGTCCCTGATGGAACCGTCCGGCTCGAACACGAACACGTGGGGATTGGTGCTTTCGTATCCCTCCGGCGATTCACTGCGAGTGTCTGACACTACTATCTCGATGGTCCCGTCACCGTCGATGTCGTCGGCCCCTATGGACCTGACCTCGAAGCAGCTCCCAGCGATGCAGGTTGTGGCCGGCCACCCGTTCTTGATTGTGAACTCGCCGGCTTCCCACTCGTACGCGGCGACGCTCCCCTCCCCTGCGGCGACCACCAGCTCCACTATGCCGTCTCCATCCAGGTCCGCGATCACCGAGGGCGCGTAGACCCTTCCCATGTGCTGATCGTCGTGCGGAATCGTGTAGAGAAGATTTCCCGAGGTGTCCCACACCCCCACATCGTAGAAGGGCGCGAT
>JAUVAN010000190.1 GCA_030591725.1 Deltaproteobacteria bacterium | reverse complement strand
GCCTGGCCATCGAGTTCGTGGACCGCGAGCATCAGACCGACCTTGACCGGTTCCTCAACGGCGCCATCAAGGAGCAGACGTTCCTTCGACGAATCCGATACCGTGAGCACTGGCCGTACGATATCTGGCCGAACTTCAAGCCGCTGTTCGATCTGGCCCAGGAGCGCGGCTTTCCCATGGTGGCCATCGATAGCGACCCCGGGCTCTCTCTTGTGCAACGGGACAAGATCGCGGCGGACCGTATAGCCGATGTAGCGAAAGAGTATCCCGACGCCACGATCATCGTCTCCGTGGGTCAGATGCACGTCTCGCCCTCTCACCTGCCCGCCAGGGTGGACCTGGCCTTCATCAAGAACGGCCTCGACGCTCCGGATCGGGTGATCGTTTACCAGAACGCAGAGGAGATCTACTGGCAGCTGGCGCGCGAGGGCCGCGAGGAAGCGGAGGTCGTCAAGGTGGCCCCCGGTGAGTTCTGCGTAAACAACACTCCCCCGCTGGTGCAGCAACTCTCATACCTCCACTGGATTCATTTTGACGAGGAGCTCATCGAGTACACACAACTCGGTCAGACGGTCCGCTCGCTGATCAAGGATCTGGCCCGATATCTGAGGCTGGACGCGAAAGATGCGGTGGAGCGTGTACGCGTGTTGATGCCGGCCGATCTGGATCTGGTGACCGTCCTGGACGACGCGGGTTTGAGCAACAAGGCCAAGCGCCAGATTCTTCTCCAGGCGGAGGCCGAGGAGAGCGTCTGCGTGCCTTCCCTGGAGCTGATCTACCTGGCAACCCTGTCTGTAAACCACGCAGCGGAGGAGGCCGCTCACTATCTCAAACACGTGGTCTGCGGCGGCGTGGACCCGGACAACCCGAGGGATCTCTTTTACTACATCGTGCTCAACGAGGCGTGCGCGTTCTTCGGATCAAAGGTGATCAACCCCAAGCGGAAGGCCGACCATCCCGGACGTCTGCGGACCATGGTGGCCCTGTCCCGCAAGAAAAAATCAATGGATGCGGAGGATCTCGCGGCCCAATTTGTTCTGAAACACATCTCCTGGCAACGCTCCTCCAGGAAGCAATCCGCCAGGATCAGAAATGTGGCAGCGCTGGCCGATCCGGCTGTCTTCAACGCAGCTGCGCATTTTCTGGGGTACATTCTGGGAGACAAATTGTACTACGGCCTGACCGACGGAGTCATTCCCAAGAAGCTCATACGCGATCTCTTCAAGGCGTCCCTCGACAAGGAGCACGAGGCGTCAAAAACGTACATGGATCTCGTGGAAAAAGTGCGCGGCGTCAAAATTCCACGACGCATTTGAGACTGGTTAAACTATTACCTTCTGGACTTGCTTGAAGGCGGGGTGTGTCGACGAACGCATGGCCTCGAAGGCAAACATCTCCACCGACCCGACCAGGGCACCCGCGTCCCGCACCCGGTGTACGGCGTCTTTCTTGTGACGCCCGCTCCGCGAACCTATCGCCTCCGACATGTAGAACACGTCGATCCCGCGATCCAGCGCTTCGAGCGCCGTCTGCATTACACAAACGTGCCCCTCGATGCCGATCACGACGAGGGTTTCTATGGCGGATTGCTCGAACTTCTCCACAAACGTCGGCTCGCCGAAGCACGAAAACGCGGTCTTCTCCACCGGATGGTAGGCGTCCCAACGATCGAGCGCCTCCTTCACCTGCGGGATGGTCGGCCCGAGACCCTTCACGTACTGCTCCGTTACGAGGATGGGCAACTCGAGATGCCCGGCCACGTCGATGGCCGCAAGAGTCTTGTTCAGCACCTCCTCCTTGTCGTGAATGAACGGCCAGAGTTTTTCCTGTATGTCGATCACGAGCAACCCGGCGGTCTCCGGGTCGAACAGATTGGTCATCTCGGGATCGGTGCCGACGGTATCAGTCATTTCGTCCATTGTTTTCTCCCTTTTTGTAACCGGCGCTCCTGTGTTTGGCTCTGTTTGCCACAATGGGCAAGCGTAAAAAACCGGGCGCCAGTATGGAATCCACCACGAGCTGCAGCATGTGGTAGGCAACCGCCACAAGCGGTCCGATGGGTATTGATGCAAAGTAGCTCTTCCAGATGAGAATGGCCGCGGGCAGCGTTTTTTGCGACGAGCACATGACGAACGCCACCCTCGTTTCCGGCGATCTCGTGGCTATCCTTGAAACTATCGCGTTGAAGATCAGCATCGTCGCATGCAGGACAATCACCAGCGCAACCACCCTGCCCAACACCTGCCCGGCGCCCTCCAATCGCTGTGAGGCCGCGGCCACACCGGCGTAGACGTAGACTAGCACTATCAACTGGGAGGTCACGGACAGCCGGCGGCTGTGTCGCGATACAAATCCCTCCAGCCGGCGACGAACGAGCTGCGCCGCGAGAACCGGTGTCAGGATCTTGAGCGCCATCTCGCCGGCCATCGCAAGGTGATCCACCTCCACTTCAGCGTCGGTCGCGACCTTGAATATCAGGGGCGTAAGAAAAACAGTTGCGACGTTGTTGACCACGGTTATCACCATGGCCAGGGCCACGTCGCCTCCAGCCACCTCGGTGAGCACGATCGCTGTTGCCAGTGTCGACGCCTGGGCCGTGCAGACCAGCACCGCGAGTCTATCCGTCCCCTCGTCCAGCCCGAGAACCCAGGCGAGCCCCAGAGAAGCTGCCGGCGCGACCACGAAGACCGAGATCCCGGAGAGAGTCAGCAGATCCACACGGTTTACCGCTTTCTTGAATCGATCCGGTGTGATCTTGAGGGCGCCCAGAAACATCACCAACACCACGCCGATATCGATCACGTAATAATCGGGCGCAACCAACCCCGGAGCCGGAAAAACCAACGCCGCCGCCACCGTCAGCGCGATAGCTCCCGCGAGCCAGTACTTTGTGAGAAATTCTCTGAGCATGCACGCCTACCTCAAAAACTCAGCCTTCCGAGAGTCACTCCGGCAACGGCGCGCTTCGATCCGTCCATGGAGGTCATTACGATGGGAGACGGCAGGGTCCACTCCAGCGTCGAAGAAAGAGCTATTGACGGTTCCCCGTTCCGATTGAGGGCGATCCTCTGGACGCCTTTTTTGGGCTTTCGACCCACCGCGTATCCGATGGCGGCACCGATGGCGGGAAAGACCAGGGGACAGGCGAAATACCCGTAGAAACTGATGGTCGCGTTCCGCCGGGCATCGGCCAAAAAGACCATTCCCAGCCCGGCCAGCGCACCTATGTACGCTCCGCCGACAATCGGACCGTAGGAGGCTTCCCAGTAGATGCTCTTTTTGGCCACCCACGTTCCCATGATTGACGAAAGCGCCGGCGAGACGGCGTAGTATCCTATTCCAACATTCCTCAAGATGTCGTAGTCGTTGTCTTCTCCACCCGTTGAATCATTGCCGTAATATGTGTCCGTCGATGAGGATCCTTCCACCGATATCGTAAACCCAACAATATAAGCCACTGCCAGAGCGCCGCCCTGGATGGCCGTGGTCAAACCGAAAACTTTGAAAATCCGCCCGACCTCCGCCGGGGTTCCCGCCATGATCCTCCCCTCCGGAACGACCATCATCTCCTCGTCCGATGGTCTTGGGGGCGCACCGGGTTGTGCTTGCTCGCCATATTCGGACAACGGCTCCAGTTGATTGTAGGCAAAACCGCCGGTCGCGGGCTGGGGTATCGGCGCCGGGGGAGGAGAAATCGGTTTCGGCACGGGTGCAGGTTCCGGCACGGGTGCAGGTTCCGGCACGGGTGCAGGTTCCGGCACGGGTGCAGGTTCCGGCGCGGGTGCAGGTTCCGGCGCGGGTGTCGGTTCCGGATTCACAACAGGTTCCGGATTCACAACAGGTTCCGGATTCACAACAGGTGCCGGCGCGGGCCTCGCCTCGGTGGAAGCCTTTCTGAGCACTTTTCTCGTCATGGCCCTTATCTGGGGCTGGGCCGACGCCACGGAGGCTACCCTTTCATCGCATTTTCCCTGCGAGCCGTCTCGGTACACACTACAGATGCGGAGTTCTATCTTGTTCTCTGAAGAGGAGGCCTTCGCCTGGATCTCTGTCGCCGCCTGCGCGGTCTCCACCCACTCGTACCCTCGTTCGCCAAGAACCGTTCGAATGGAAGCAGTCATCGACTCGGTGAATTGCTCCCCCAGATCCCCCGTTTCGACCGTCACCACCGCCTGTTCGCCGCCCACAGCAGTCCCGGCGACGCCAAGCACAACAACAACGACCATTGCCTGAAACATTCTCATGTCACTCATGATAACAGAATCCTTGCGGGGCATGGCATCCATCTGATATTGCCGTTCATGTGACGCATGAGACTGAAAGCAACACATCGAACACCACAAGCCTCCAGGTTCGCGTCCTTTACGTCGATACTGACAAGATGGGGGTCGTACACCATGCAGCGTACTTGCGGTGGTTCGAGGCGGGGCGGGCCAGGTACATGAGGTTGCGCGGCGCGAAATACGCCGCTGTGGAAGACCACGGTATCCAGCTCCCGGTGGTTGAAGCGCATCTCACCTATCACAAGCCGGCCAGATACGATGACGTTCTCACTGTTCAGGTCTGGGTGAGTGATCTTGGTCGCCTGCAGGTCAAATTCGAATACAAGATATGCATGGGGGAAGATATTCTGGTGGCCGGTTATACGCGCCATGCCTCGATAAACCTGGACGGGCGGCTGACGCGCCTGCCCACGGACGTTCGGGAGGCTCTGGCGGCGCAAGAGAGTAAAACTGAAGAAACAATGGTCTGACGGGTTATCCCGCGAGGAGAAGCCCCTGGAAACCGGAGGGTCAACATGCCGATATCAAGACGAATCGCAGCTTATCAAGCCGGAGGGTCATGGATCCGTAAATTGTTCGAGGAGGGCGCGCAGCTCGCCAACGACGGAAGTGGGATGCCGGTTTATGATTTCTCCATCGGAAACCCGGACCTCGAACCACCTCCCGAGTTCAAAAAAGCCCTGAGGGAGATTGTCGACGACGACACGCCGGGACAGCACAAGTACATGGCAAACATCGGTTTCGAGGCGACCCGCGCGGCGGTGGCCGCCGATCTCGCCAGGGACCACGATATTCCCTTTACACCACAGAACATCGTGATGACCGTGGGCGCCGGCGGAGCGGTGAACGTGACACTGAAGGCCCTGATCGATCCCGGCGAGGAGGTGATCGTCAACGCTCCTTACTTTGTGGAATACAAATTCTACATAGAGAACCACGGCGCAACAATGGTCGTCGCGGAAACCAAGCCCGATTTCAACCTGGACCTCGACGATATCGCCGCCAAGATCACCGACCGGACACGAGCCGTCATTATTACCAACCCCAACAACCCGACCGGTGTCATGTACCCCCAGGAGACACTCGACGGTCTCGGTGACCTCCTTCGTGCGAGGTCCGAGGGGCAAGACCGACCGATCTTCGTCATCGACGACGCTCCGTACCGCAAGCTCGTCTACGACACACCAAAATGCACCAGCCCGTTCAACGGATACGAGAACACCCTCGTGGCCACGAGCCACTCAAAGGACCTCGGCCTGCCGGGCGAGCGCATCGGTTTCCTGGCTGTCTCCCCGCGTATCAAAAATTGGGAGAAGCTTGCCGGGGCGACAGCCTTCGCCAACCGGACCCTGGGCTTCGTCAACGCCCCGGCCCTCATGCAGCGGGTGGTCGCGAAGCTCCAGTCGGTAACCATCGATCTGGATTGGTACCGACGCAAACGGGACCTCCTGTACAAGGAACTCACCCGCATGGGATACGAGGTTCCCTATCCCGACGGCGCATTTTACATATTCCCCAAGGCCCCCGGCGGGGACGACATCGTCTTCATCGACAAGCTCAAGGAAAGACGCGTTCTCGTGGTTCCCGGCACCGGCTTTGGCAGGAGCGGCTATTTCCGCATTTCCTACTGCGTGACGGACGACAAGATCAAGGGCGCGCTTCCCCTGTTCGAGGCTGCCATCAAGAATTTTTCGTGATCCACTATAATCAACCACTCTACCGCCCTCCTTCCGAGGGGCGCTCTCTCATTCTTCAGGCCACCCTGGGGTGCTCACACAACCGGTGCGCTTTTTGCGTGAGCTATCAGAAAAAGAAATTCCGCGCGCGAAAACAGGAGGATCTATTCGCCGAGATCGACTGGGCCGCGCGGGAAATTCCCCACGTACGACGCGTCTTCCTCGCGGACGGCGACGCCATGGCTCTCTCCACTGATCGCTTGATGCGAATCCTCGACCGCCTGAACTCAAAACTCCCCGACCTTCAACGGGTTACCGCGTACGCCACACCCATGAACTTCAAGCGCAAGACCGTGGAGGATCTGAAGCGGCTCAAGGACGCCGGGCTAACGATGATCTATCTGGGCGCAGAGTCGGGGGATGACGAGGTTCTTCGTCTGATCGACAAGGGCTGTACCTCCGATGAGATGATCGAGCTTTGCAAAAAACCCCATGAGGCGGGCATCGATCTCTCTATCACCGTCATCCTGGGCCTTGCCGGACCGCGTCTCTCAACGAGGCATGCCGAGCAAACAGCACGGGTCCTGGACGCCATCACACCCAGGTACGCCTCGGCCCTTACCCTCATGCTCGAACCGCGGGAGCCGAGCTTCGAGGAGGCGTACGGCGACCCCTCCTGGCGCGTTCTCTCGCCCATCGACATCCTCAAGGAGTGCAGGGTCATGCTGAACTGCATGCACAGCGACGGAATCATCTTCCACGCGAACCACGCCTCCAACTACCTGCCCCTGGCCGGCGAGTTGCAGAAGGACAAGCCGCGCCTCCTCGCGATGATCGATCAGGTGCTCGAAGATCCGGACAACGCCCAGCTCCGACCGGACTTCATGCGCAGGCTATAGGCAAGGGTCGGGGATAGTGGACACGCCATACCTTGCACTTGACACGTATCAGGCTGGCCTTATATCGGGTATGCTTGTTATTGTAGAACGTTGTGTGTTCCAATGAGGACAAAGAAATGGAAGAGAAAATGGAAGAGAAAGTAAAAAAAATCATCGAAGAAAAGATCCGGCCCGCGCTGGCAATGGACGGCGGAGGGATCGATTTCATGGGCATGGACGGCAACAACGTGAAAGTTCGCCTCCAGGGCGCTTGCCAGGGATGTCCGTCGGCAAACATCACTCTGCAGATGGGTGTGTTGCGTCTCCTGAAACAAGAGATCCCCGAAATCGAAAACGTAATCCCGGTTTAGAGGGCGCCCGCCAATGACCGACAGAGACGACAAGAGCGCCAAGCTCGCCAAGGCCTTCGAGGATTTCCTGCGCGCCCTGGGCAAATCCCCGGGGACCTATCCCGAGCTGCTCAACACTCCGGTCCGGGCCTCTGACATGTGGCTCGACGATCTTCTCGACGGCTACGATTGGAACCCCGTCGATATCCTCAGCGGGGGATCCCCGGCGCCGACTGATCAGGGCCTGGTGATCATACGCGATATGTTTTTTCATTCCGTGTGCCCGCATCATTTGCTCCCGTATCACGGCTTCGCCCATGTGGCTTACATTCCGGGTGACCGCATCATCGGGTTCTCCAACATCACACGTCTCGTGGACTGCTTCGCCCATCGCCTTGTCCTCCAGGAGGAGATCGGCAAGGAAGTGGTCGCGGCGCTCATCGAACATCTCGGAGCCAGGGGCGCCGGCTGCATCCTGAACGCCGAGCAGCTCTGCATGGTGGTTCGCGGCGTCCGTAAACAGGGAAGTCGCGCAGTCACCTCCGCGTATGCCGGCCTGATGGCAAGCGACCATGATCTTCGGGCGGAATTCCTCGCCACTATCAACGCGCAGGAATGAACAGCGCAACCGAACCTCGATGAGCGACATTCCCAAAAATCCAACATCTGCGGGTTCCTACTCATTGCACCCGTCGCCATTGCAGAGTGCGAAGAGGGTCAAGGCGACCATTCATCTCAAGATCGGAGACGTGC
>JAUVAN010000473.1 GCA_030591725.1 Deltaproteobacteria bacterium | reverse complement strand
AGTATGGGTTCATTGATACTCAACAGTAACTGGCAAAAATTTCATTAGCTATCAGTATAAATAGGTTACCCATATGTGGGAAGACAACAATATATATCCTATCGACCATTCTACGCTTAGTGCTTTGTGTGGGACGCCGATCTCGATGTGCGAAAGCTCCGGG
Source organism: Deltaproteobacteria bacterium (assembly GCA_030591725.1). Lineage (GTDB taxonomy): Bacteria > Myxococcota_A > Polyangia > JAAYKL01 > JAAYKL01 > JAUVAN01. The sequence goes on along the minus strand of JAUVAN010000473.1, from coordinate 2,042 downwards.
TTGGCTATCTGCAGTCGATCTTCGAACGCGAGCTCGAGTTCGAGGACGAGGACACCGACGAGGACCGAGATCGGGCACGCGAGTGGCTGGCTATCGATTTCGAAGCCCTCGAGGCGTTGAAATCACTCGGTGTCGAGCTGATTCCGATGGAGCTTCCCGACCTGCCGGTGAGCGCGCTGTCGTTCATCCTCTCGGCCGAGGCCGGAGCGGCGTTTGACGATCTCACACGCTCCGGTCGCGACGACCTCATGGTGCGGCAGATCGAGGATGCGTGGCCCAATGTCTTCCGCCAGGCGCGGACCATCCCGGCGGTGGAGTACATCCAGGCCAACCGCGTGCGAACGCTGGTGATGCGCGAGATGGAGGCGGTTCTCGAAGGCATCGACTGCTGGGTCGCACCCTCGTTCGGAGGATCGAATTTGCTCCTGACCAACCTCACCGGCCATCCGGCGGTGGTGCTGCCGGACGGCTTCAGGTCGGACGGTACGCCGACCAGCATCACCTTCAACGGCAGGCTTTTCGGCGAATCAGAGATCCTGGCCCTGGCACGCGCCTATCAAGAGGCCACCGGGTTCCACCTCCGCCACCCGAAGGCATTTCGTTAAAACGTTACGTACGTATCCGGTTGATTCAGGTTGGCCGGACAACCGGGCGGTTTTGTTACCAAGTGGTGGCGGGCCCTAAAGGACCCGCCTACAAAGGCTACCAGGACACGTGTAGGCGGGTCCTTTAGGTGAACGCTATCAGGACATCGGTAACAGAATGATATCAGGACATGGGTAACACCTTTCGTCGTCGTCGAACCTGTGGAGCTTGTGGGAAGATGCGAAGCAGCTTTCCATAAATCCACAGGTTGCACGGTGGCTGTTTGGCTGAACCTCATGACGATTTGTTGCAATTGAACGGTCGGACCACTGCGATGCTTTTGCCTGTCGAGAGATCGATTTCCCTGATGTGCATGTGCCGATAGGTAATGAGGACGCGTTGGCCGAATATTTGGCACCAAACGTATTCACTCCTGAGCGCTTCAGACACGAAATGCCTTTGGTGATCCAGGAACAGGGATCCGCCGGAGTCGAGTTTCCTGACGTCTGAATTTTCCGGGTAGACCCACTGGGGTGGATGCGGCTGATACTCCCTCGAACTTGGATGGTACACAGCGGCCGGCACCTGCATGTCCAAGGATTCGTGAGGGCGGATCTCGTTGTACTCATAACGGAAGTCGTCGAATGCGGCGCCGAGCTCTGGCACGGTCTGGGGGACTCCGCGATGGATCATCGATTCCCCAAGGGTGCGGTGGAATCGCTCCACTTTGCCTTGCGTCTGTGGGTGACTGAATCCTCCGTGTATCAGGCTGATACCCTGCTTGATCAGTTCGACGGAGAGCGTGGTCAATCCGTGGCCACTGCTAGAACACCACCAAGGTGTACCGTGATCAGCCAGCATAGAATCGGGCAGGCCGTACCGCTCAAAAGTACTGATAAGACTCGTCTGGACGGCTTTGGTGTCCGGATTGCTGAGGGCAAATAGCCCAGGCGAGAATCGGCTGTGGTCATCCAGCAAACTGAGTGGATAGCAATGCCCGCCACCGCTCAGCCGGTACTTCCCTTTGAAGTCCATCTGCCAAAGCTCATTCGAATGGAGTCGTTCAAAGCGTGTTGTGGCTGGTCTACTCGATTTGTCCTTCCGTACCAAGCCTCGGCGTTTAATGATGCGATCAACCGTTGACGTTGACAGCGAGATTCCCTCTCGCTCGAGTAGACAACTCAGCTTTTTACCGGCCCAACCGTGCTTTTCCCGAAGCTCCACCACCTTCTCCTCGATGGCGATCGGTGTCCGGTCCGGACTCGTGTGAGGACGCCGAGGGAGCTCCTCCAGACCCTGGAGATTCCCAACCTCCTGGTACCTGTTCAACCACTTGTGACCGGTCTTTCGACTCACGCCGTACTCGCGGCACAAATCCGAGATCGTGGACTCACCACGCAACGCCCGAACCATAAACTCATAGATTTTTAATTAGTAACATGATATTATATTTTTTT
>JAUVAN010000119.1 GCA_030591725.1 Deltaproteobacteria bacterium | reverse complement strand
GGTGTTCCTGGTGGGGGCGCTGTGGGTGGCGGTGGTGTACCTGCGGGACTACGGTCTGTCCACGCACATCCCGCTGATATTCGGCGCGGTGGTGGCCGCGGTCGTCTCCCTGGCCCTCGGCAACAAGTGGAAGGACGTCGAGGCGGGCATGGTCAAGGGCATCAGCCTCGCCCTGAACGCGATCCTGATCCTCCTGGTGATCGGTTTCCTGGTGGCCACATGGATACAGGCGGGGATCGTGCCGACAATGATAGCCTACGGGCTCGACCTCCTTTCCCCCTCGGTCTTCCTCCCCGCCGCGTGCGTGATCTGCTCGCTGGTGTCACTGGCGACAGGTTCGTCCTGGTCCACCGCCGCCACTGTGGGAATAGCGCTCATCGGCGTTGGAGAGGGGCTGGATATCCCTCGCCCCATGGTCGCAGGCGCGATCATCTCCGGCGCTTACTTCGGCGACAAGATGTCCCCGCTCTCGGACACTACCAACCTCGCGCCCGCCATGGCCGGCGCAAAACTGTTCGACCACATTCGCCACATGGTCTACACGACCGGCCCGAGCCTCATCATCTCCCTGATCATCTTCGTGATCATGGGATGGGGCAGGGAAGGGGCGCTGGATACTACCAGGGTGGACGCGATTCGTTCGGCCATCGACACCGGGTTCACCGTTCACCCATTGCTGCTCCTTCCACCGTTTCTTGTCATAGCGATGGTCGTGCTCCGCATTCCCGCATTGCCCGCGTTGATCGGAGGTTCTCTGCTCGGCGGGATCCTCGCATGGGCCGTGCAGGGCGTTCATCCGGGCGACATCCTGGTCGCATCGTACGAAGGGGTGACCGTCGCCACCGGAAACGAGCTTGTGGACGAGCTTCTCTCCCGGGGCGGACTGAAGTCCATGTTCTCCACAGTGGCGTTGATCATCTGCGCCCTGTCCTTCGGCGGTGTGATGGAGCATTCCGGGATGCTCGCGACCATCGCACGCGCCATCCTCAAGCTGGCCTCGGGGGTGGGAGGACTGGTAACCGCGACGCTGGCCACGTGCGTGGGGATGAACGTCATCGCCTCCGATCAGTACCTGGCCATCGTGGTGCCCGGGAGGATGTACAGGGAAGCGTACGAGCAAAAAGGACTCGCGCCGCGAAACCTCTCCCGTGTACTGGAAGACGCGGGAACACTCACGTCGGTGCTCATTCCATGGAACACCTGCGGCGCGTTCATGATAGCCACCCTCGACCTCGAGCCGTGGACCTATGTCCCGTTCTGTTTTCTTTGCCTCATCAACCCGCTCATTTCGGCATTTTACGGATTCACCGGGATCACAATGATGAAGCTGGACAAATCATGATACTATTTCAGTAACGGGACAGGCCATGAGGAGGTGTGTGATGTCGGGAATGAAAGTGATCGCGATCTGCGCGTTTATGTTTTCTTGCGCCTGCTCCGGATCGAGTCCGCCGATTTTTGATGATCCAAACGGCGGGGACACTGATTCCGATTCTGACTCGGACACTGATTCTGACTCGGACACTGATTCTGACAGCGACTCCGATTCCGACACGGACTCCGACACGGACTCCGACACGGATTCGGATACCGACACAGGAGATTCGCTTCCGGTGGAAGTCGATCCCGACGGATGGTCCTGTTTTGAGGAAGATATCGCTTCTTGCGATTCAGGTGGTTCCTGCACCACCACCGACGTGGTCGACATATGCGAGGATCACGAAACCGGCGATTACGTATCCGCCCCCGACTGCCTTCATGTCTACTCGGGAAGCACCGGTTACTGCGGAACGGGCGGATTGGAGCAGAATGTGACTGTCCCCGACGCGGCGACTGTTTTCCTGAGCTTCTGGACAAAGGCGTCCGCCGATTACTGGGCGGGTCACGCGGGGGTGCAGCTGGTGGAGGGAACGACCGTCGACTGGCTGAAGGATTACAACGGCGCGCAGGGTGACTGGGTTGAGAGCTTCGTGGATGTCTCCGCCTGGGCGGGGCAGGTCGTAACCCTGCGACTGGTGGTGGAAGATATGAGTTCAACATATTGCGACATGTCCGATCACAGCTACCGCATCTACGGAGATGACTTCTGGTTCACCGCCACCGATTCTTGAAGGACGATGATCGGTGAAGATGCAATGGAGCAACCCATGATCATCGGCATCGCCGGAGGGACCGGCAGCGGCAAGACCACAGTGGCGCGCAAGATCCTCAAGCGCATGCCCGCCGGTGAGGCGGCCCTCATCGAGCACGACTGGTACTACAGAGATCACGCGGACCTGTCCTTAGAGGAGCGCGCTGTGCTCAACTTCGACGAGCCGCTCGCCCTGGAAAACGATCTGTTGGTGGCCCACCTTACGGATCTGCGTCGGGGAGTGGCGGTGGAGTGCCCACAGTACGATTTCGCTAACCATGCCCGAAAAAAAGAGACCCGCAGGATCGAGCCCTGCCGGATCGTGGTGGTGGAGGGGATCCTGACCTTCTCGGTACCCGCCCTCGAGGAGATGTTCGATCTGCGCCTGTTTGTGGACACCGACGACGACATCAGGTTGATGCGCAGGATCAAACGGGACATCACCGATCGTGGTCGCAGCATCAAATCGATCCAGGATCAGTACTACAGCACGGTTCGCCCCATGCACCGCCTCCACGTGGCCCCCGCTCGGGAGCGGGCGCATCTCATCATCCCCGAGGGTGGACAGAACAGGCAGGCGGTTGGCGCGATAGTCAGCTGCCTCTTGTACGGTCTGGGGTCGGAGTAACGATATTCAATGGGGAGTTGGCGACACATCAATGTTGCTCTGGCGGTCGTCGGCATGATCCTCCCGGCGCTCGCCGAGGCCCAGGAGAGTTCCGGCCACAAATCGGAACCGTCCGGCTCGACGACCGTCGTGATGATCGTCCCCATGGATCAGGGCGAGGAATCCGTGCCGATCGTCAGGGCGATCCAGAGCCAGTTCAGCGATCTGGATATCGATCTGCGGCTGGTTTCGGTGGAAGCGCTGGCCTCTTCCTTGAGATCCCAGGTGCAGATCGCCGAGCGCGAAACCCTCGCCAACGATGCGCTCGCGGTTTTCTGGTGCGATATCGGGACAGAGGAACAATCGTTTCTTTATCTTGCCGAGGCTGGAGGCGACCGGCTCCTGGTGAGACGCCTGTCGGACATGGAGGCGGGTGCGCTCGCGGAAGAGCTCGCCATCATAGTTCGGATTTCTGTCGCGGAGTTGATGAGGGGAGGGCGTATAGGAGTCGAAGTATCGACGATAGCCGAGCTGAATGTGCCTCCACCACCGCCCGTGCCGCCTCCGCCTCCGCCTCCGCCGGAACCGCCTCCCGTCGAGGAGCCCGAACCTCCCGTGCCGGACAATCGAATCCTCTCCGTTCGTCTTTCCTACGCGATGTATACCCACAGTTCCGAACATCCGGCGGTGCACGGTCTCGATCTCGGGATGGGTGTCAGGTTTCATCGGAACTGGAGCGTGACGTCAGGATATACAATCCTGAGCACAATCTCTTCGCGCGCCGAGCTTGCTGCGGTGAGGTTGAACCGGCATCCGATAAACCTTGGAATTCGCGCTAATCTGGACCGGGGAGCTTTCCGTTTTACCGGCTGGGCGAAAATACTGTTTGATTACACAACGTTCGAAAACCATTCGTTGGCGGATGGGATGATCTCCACCACGGACACGGGCAACTTCCTGCTGAGCGTGCTTCCGGCGGCCGAATTGGCCTGGTACGTGAATGAAATGCTGGGGTTTTTCGTGGCAACCGGTGCCGAAATATCAATCATATCCAGGCGGTACATTATCCAGGGGGATGACAACAGGCAGACCATGTTGGATTCATGGCCGGTGCAACCGTGGCTATTCGCAGGAATTGTGGTTGAAATGCTGTAAAGAATTTTACCCGATTCATCTGTCCGAGGCCACGGGAAAAATGAGATGATTCTGCACATGATACCAGGAGAAAAGGCCGGTTTGAGTTCGGCTGACAACAAGGCCGATGTCGGGATGATGTCCCTGGCGGCCAGCGGGTACAAGAGTGCACAACGGCAGATTGTGGATCGTCTTTTAAACCGGGTAAGGTCCACCGCTCTCTACCTGGCGGCCGGGCACCAGGACGCGGAGGATTACGCCCAGATGGCCATCATCGAGATCCTCCGGTCGGCAGGTTCGTATCGGGGTGAAAGCTCCCTGGAGTCGTGGGCGCAGAAGATCACAGTTCGCACTGTGATGCGCCAGATCAAGAAGAGGCGGTGGCGCGGTCAGTTCATGGTTGTAACCGATGAATTCGAGGGCGCCGTGGATGCCTGCGCGGAAACGGATCTGTCTCGCCGGAGGGCTCTGAGGCAGGTGGCCGTGTTGTTTGGAGATCTCAAGCCCGGTGTAAGGGCGGTCATGACGATGAAGCTGGTTCACGGGCACAGCATCTCGGAGATCGCGCGGATGCTGGATACCAACGAGCACAATGTTCGATACCGTTTGCGTGTGGGACGGCAAAAACTTCGCAGACGGCTAAAGAACGACCCCGTATTGCGGGAGTGGATAGGGGAAGAGCGGCAATGACGAGACGTAAAGGCAATTGCGACAGGGTTCACGATCTCTGGGAGGCACAGACATTCGGCGCGGTGCTTTCCGAGAAGGACAGACGATTGGTGAAAGATCACCTCGATCAGTGCGCCGATTGTCGCGTGGAGGCAGGCATCCTCGGGGAGATGGCATTTGACGGGACCAGCGGTCCGGCTCCCGAGCTCGACGATCTCTCTCGCAGAAGGTGGATCGATGATGTGATGGACATAGTCTCCCGGCAGGATTCCGGGGCCGCAAACGTTTCGCAAAGTCGCACATGGCGCACCTCCTCTTTCGCGGCGGCGGCGGCAATTGCGGTTCTGGCGGTGAGCGCGATACTCTGGTCCGCGTGGCCTTCATTCGTGGCGCAAAGCAACGGTGAGGAAGCGATCGGTTACGTGGCTTCCGATAAACTCGCGGGCACCCTCCTCTTGTCTTCCGGTGATGTGCGCGTGGGAGGAGAGGTCCTTGGACTGGGAAGCACGCTCGAGCAGGGTTCCAGGATATCAATGGCTCGCGGTCATGCCGTGATGGAGCTGACCGACGGGATCTCTGTTTTTATGGATGAGGGCGCACAAGTGGAGATAAGGGAGCTCGGGCAGACCCTCGTCGACCTGTTTGTCAAATCAGGTCGGATAATTGTGCAGGTCAATCCCGATCATGACGGTCCGCCGCTTCTGGTTACTACCGACGATGGGAGCATTGCTGTTACGGGGACCGTCTTCTCGGTGGCGGTTGTCGATGGGCGTTCCAGTGTCAGTGTGTTTCGCGGCAGCGTGAAGCTGAAGAGCGAGACGGGCCAGGTTCGACCGTTGAGATTGGGCGAGGAGGCGGTGCTGGGTCGCGAAGGGGTGACACAAATTTCCAGAGAGGGTGAGTCGGCAGTTTCGGACATGTTAAGAACACTCGAACTCCTCACTTCAAAGGAGGGGATCGCCCTGGAGATCGACAGCGTTCCGGCAGGCGCCGCCGTGTTCGTGGATGGGGTCGAGCTGGGGATCACGCCGGTCAGAGCGTCGGTTCGTGCCGGTTACCGAAGGCTCGATATAAAGAAAGAAGGGTTCGAGTCGGTGCGAGAGCTCCTGGAGCTTGGCGTCGAGAGGAAACTGACCAGGGTATTCGAGCTGGGTGAGCTGTCTCAAACGGAGGTGGCATCCTCTGTTACGAGCGAAACGGCCCGGCGAAAAACGTCCGATTCAAAAAAGATTTCCCCTGTTTCAACCGGCCCGGTAGCGACGCCGGCGGAGATGATTGCAAGGGCGCAGGTTTTTCGCATGGAGCGAAACTGGGCAGCGGCTGTCGGGGCGTACGGCGATCTCATCGATGCCCACCCATCGAGCGCTCAGGCGCGTGCCGCCCTGGTATCCATGGGTAACATACAGCTCGAGAACCTGAACAAGCCTCGGGCCGCGTTGAAGGTGTTCGATGCCTACCTCGCCCGCTTCGGGAAGGGCACCCTGGCCCGGGAGGCGTCGTTTGGCCGGGCCAACGCCCTGCGGGCTCTTGGAAAGAGCGGTCAGGAGAGGGCGGCGCTGGAGTCCTTCTTGCGAGACTATCCCGATTCTATACTGGCCCAAAGAGTCAAGACACGCCTGGACGAGATATAATATACTAGCCTAATGACATCACGTATTCTCGCCGTGGTTTCCCTTCTCATCGTCGTACCCGTGATGGGTTGCGATCTGGTGCAGATGCTCGCCGTTCCCGGCCCCGATGATACGGATATCGATGCGGGCGCTGACTCCGACTCCGACACGGACTCCGACGGTGACTCTGACGTGGATGGAGGACCGATCGAGATGGACTGCTCGAACTGTTCGGCCGTGGGACCGTCACTCGACAACATGGTCTGCGCGGTCGATCTCTGCGACACGGACGTGGTCCTCGGCAATTCCTACGATTCACCCGGAGAGTTCGACACGGATGTGGATGCGGGTTGGGGATGTGCGCTCGAGGATACCTACGAAGCGGTGGCCCGTTTCGGCGGCGATAGCAATCACCTGGAGCCCAAGCTGAACGCATCGTATGCGCTCATGGCGAGCGGACTGGCTACCGGCACAGTTCACAGCACATGGTGTGATGATATGTCCGTGCTTCTGTTCGATGAATGGAGTTCGGATGGGTACAATATCCACGACGTGATGGAATGGAAGCTGACCCTCAAGGCGCCCGACGATGCCAAGTCCTTCAAGTTCAAGTACGTGTTCTTCTCCGAAGAGTTCGATGAGTATATTGGGTTGGAATTCAACGACAAGTTTTACGTCATCCTGGAGGCGCCGAGCACCAATGGGGAGGCTCCCACGGTAATCAACTTCACCGAATGCCGTGAGCCGAGCATCCATTACGATTTCATCTGCGGTACACAGCACAACGACTGTACGCTGGGAGAAAGGTACTGCTACATAGCCGTGAACAGCGCCCTGTCAGAGTGTTGCTGGTACAACGGATGTCTGGACGGTTTCGCGGGCACCGACATTGCCGGCACCGGTTACGAGTGCGCTGCGAGCGAGATAGATGACCTCGACATGAATGGATCGTCCACCGGCTGGCTGCAGACCGCCTGGCGCATCATGGGTGGAGAGACCTTCACCATCACGTTCCATATTCACGACACAAACGACGGCATTTTCGATTCCGAGGTCATTCTCGATTCCTTCGAGTTCCTGCGGACCGCGGCATCGGGAACCGTGATTATCGAATAAAAAATTACCCAAACCACGCAAGATCGCCACATTTACGCACAAGAGCGAACGCACTCGCTATTTTCAAAGCCAGGAAAAAAAGAAGAAGAGTCATGAATGTTTTCACCGATGTTCGCATTGTGGGCATGGTCGTCGCCGTTTTCCTCATGTGGGCCGTCATGGCCTGCGAGGCGGAGGATACTTTCGATAGTCACGGAGATAGCGACAGCGATTCGGATACCGATACTGACACGGACTCCGACTCCGATACGGACTCCGATTCCGATACGGACTCCGACTCGGATGCGGATGGAGGACCCATCGAAATGGACTGCTCGAACTGTCCGGCCGTGGGACCGTCACTCGACAACATGGTCTGCGCCATCGATCTGTGCGATGTCGGCGTGGTGGCCCAGCAGGACTACGTTAGCCCGATGAACCTCACCGGTTGCACACTGGAGGACACCTACGAGGCGGTGAATCACTTCGGTAGCGCGGGCAACGGTCTCGTGCCGCAGCTCAATGACTCGTACGCGCTGGTGGCGAGCGGACCGGCCATCGGCACAGAGCACACCACATGGTGCGATGACATGTCCAATCCCCTGCCCGATCCATGGAGCTCGGATGGGTTTGATACCTACGATGTGATGGAGTGGCGGCTCACATTGAAGGCGCCTGCGGAGGCCAAGTCGTTCAGGTTCAAGTACGTGTTCTTTTCCGAGGAGTACGATGACTACATTTCCACCGACTTCAACGACAAGTTCTACGTTATTCTGGAGGCGGCCAGCACCAACGGGGGAAATTCCACGGTCATCAACTTTACCGATTGCCGCGAGCCGGATGTCTATTACGATTTCATTTGCCAGGCGGGCGACACGGGCTGCGATGTGGGCGAAAAATACTGCTACATCGCCATCAACACTTCGCTCTCCGACTGCTGCTGGTATGGCGGATGTCCGGACGGGTACAGCTACGCCGTGGGCACCGACATCTCAGGCACCGGTTACGAGTGCGCGGCGGACGATATGTCCGACAGCGCCTTGAATGGATCGTCAACCGGCTGGCTCAAGACCGCGTGGCCCATCGATGGTGACGAAGTGTTTTCTCTCAAGTTCCACATTCACGACACAAGCGACGGGATCTTTGACTCGCAGGTCATTCTCGATTCTTTCGAGTTCCTGAAGAGCGCACAGCAGGGAACAACCCCGATCGAATAGATCGAAAACCCCATCCCGACCTAGAACAATGATGTTTGCGTGGGGGGACCGCCGTTGCCGTTCTTGTCGTTGCCGTTCTTGCCGTTACCGTTCCTCTTGGGGGTCTTTGCCGAAGTAGGGGCCGCAGGTTCTCCGGGTTCGGCGTCCCCGTTTTCTTTCCTGATCCGCTTGATTCGCGCCACGGGCTTGGGCGCCAGCCTGGTGCCCCTCGCGGTTACGCCGATGTATTCCAGATCGCCCAGATCGAAGCTCGCCTCGTTGACGCGCTGGCGCTTTTTGGGAACGAAATGGAGGGTGAGGTCGTCGTGGGTGTCGCCGTCGAGCAGGTAATCGACCTTGCCCTGCTTCCCCTTGATGAACTCGTACTCCTTCTCCCTGATGAACTTGAGGATGTGTACCTTCTTGCCGTAGGCGATGCGCTCCGTGTCCCTGTACACAACCGTGAAGGTCTTGCCTTCCTCCTCGTCGAACACGTCCCAGTACAGCACCTTGCCCGGGATCAGGATCTTGTCCACCGGACCCACTATACGGAAGGTTCCGTCGTTGGAGACGAAGAGCACGCGGTCGTACTCGCTCATGGTGATCTGGTAATCGCCGTTCTTGACCTCCTGGCCGAAGAACCCGGTCTCGGGATCGTAGGTCACCTTGATGTTCTGCGCGGCTACCGCCCGCCGGTCTACGGTTTCGAACTGGGCGATCTCGGAGCGCCGTGGGTACTGACTGCCGTACTTTGCCAGCAGGTCCTGCAGGTACAGGATGGTGGTCTGGGTGAGGGCGGCCAGCTTTTGATTGGTTTCCTCGATGGCATCCAGAATGTCGCGGAGCTGCTTGCGGTTCTTGTTGATGTCGTACCTGGAGATGCGACGTATGCGGATCTCCAGCAGGCGGTGAACGTCGTCATCGGTGAGTGCTTGCGGGAACTTCTTGCGGTGCGGCTTCATTCCCTCGTGCACCTCCAGGTTCACCACCTCCTCGGTCTTGGCCTCCTCGATACGCTTGTACACCCGCTTCTCGATGAAGATCTGTTCGAGGGTGAGCCAGTGCTGTTTGTCCCTGAGGTTCTTGAGGCGCAGCTCCAGCTCCGCGGAGATCTGATCCCTGAGTCGATCCGTCAAGAAGCGCAGGATCTCATGGGCGTTCAACTCGACGGGGTGGCTGTCGCTGATTGTCACGATGTTGGAGGTTATGGAGACCTCGCAATCCGTGTAGGCGTAAAGCTGCGGGATCACATCCTGCGCGTGGGCTCCGCGCTGGAGTATTATCTCGATCTCCACATTTGCGGTTGTGTAGTCGCTGATGGACGCGATCTTCACCTTGCCCTTCTGGGCGGCCGATTCGATAGACGCGATGAGGTGTTCGGTGGTCGTGGTGTACGGGATCTCGCGAATCACGATACGTTTGTCGCCGTCTGCTTCTATTCTGGCGCGAATCTTTACCTTGCCGTGGCCCTCATCGTATTCGGAGACGTCAACGATTCCGCCGGTTGGAAAATCGGGAAAGATCCGGATCGGTTCGTACTGGAGGATCTTGATCTGCGCCTCGAGAAGCTCGGGCAAGTTGTGGGGAAGAATCCTGGTGGACATGCCCACTGCGATACCACTGGTTCCGAGCATGAGGAGCACGGGCAACTTGGACGGGAGGAACACCGGCTCGTTCTTGCGGCCGTCGTAGCTGGGTCGGAACTCGGTAAGGTCCTTGTTGAACATTGTCTCCCGCGCGAGTTCCGTCAGGCGACATTCTATGTACCGTGGCGCGGCGGCCGGATGACCGGTGACGATGTTGCCGAAGTTGCCCTGCTTCTCGATGAAGTAATCCTTGTTGGCCAGCACGACGAGCGCGTCGCCGATGGAGGCGTCCCCGTGAGGGT
>JAUVAN010000221.1 GCA_030591725.1 Deltaproteobacteria bacterium | reverse complement strand
TGTCCCAGGTGATGTTTTCGTCGAGGAACAGGCAGTACCAGCAGGTATCCCAGCTCGAATTTCCCCCGGTGAAGCTGGCGGTCTCCGGTATCATCGGCGCGCCGTAGCTCTCCCACGCGGAGAAGTCCATGTACCACTTGACGGTGTACATTGGAGGCGCCTCGGTGACCCCTTCCTCGGCGTTCCAGTACACGACCCAGGGATCATTGGAGGGGTCGGGCGCGGTATCGGTGTCAGGGTCTTCTTCCCTCCACGCACCGCCCCATTCGTTGGCAGGGTTGAAGGAATCTGCACACGCCAGGGGACCGGTGTCCGTATCAGTGTCGCTGTCTGTGTCGGTGTCTGAGTCTGTATCCGTGTCCGTATCGGTGTCGGAGTCCGAATCGGAATCGCTGTCTGACGAAGGAGGGGGCCCCGTTGCGAACGGCGGATCGCCAACGCATCCGGCAATAGCAAATATCATGATCCCAAACGCCAATACGATTACCGGTAGTGATTTCATGGCGTGTACCAGGAGCAAAGGCGCTGGGGGATCTCGAAGGAGGAGGCCAGGGTGTCCGGGAACGTCGGTCCCACCTGGTAAGGCAAATCGAAGGTGCCGTTGCCGTTGCCCATGTAGATCTCCAGAATGGACGGACCTGACCAGGCCGCCGTGTAGCTGTGGCCCAGGATGACATCCATATTGCCGTCGAAATCGAAGTCGTAGATCCGCGCGCTGCCTGTTGTGCCGGGTTGATCTGAGCCGGACTCGATTGTGGGCTCGATGTCGAACGCCTCGGCTGCCGTGGAGCTGAATCCGCCGGTTCCGTCGCCGAGGTACAGCCATCCCTGTCCGGGATCTCCGTCATCGTCGAAGCCCATTATCACGTCGCCGATATCGTCGGAGTCGAAGTCACCGAACACCGTGGAGTTCACCGGATACATGTGTGTGAGGACCAGGGTGGGGGTGGAGCTGAAGGTCCCGTCTCCGTTGCCGTTGAGGCGGTACAACGGCGCCGAGGAAGATCCGCCGCTGGCGTATGTTGCAAAGATGATGTCCTTCTTGTCGTCCCCGGTTATGTCCATGGCCTGACGGCTGCGCGAGAATCCCCACTGGCCGTCGACCACGGAGCTGATGCCCAGATGAAAAGCCTGTCGCTTGGTGAACGCGCAGGAGGTATCAGGGTAGTCAGACACCGCGCAGGGAGCCGTGCGGATGGTGCCGTTGTTGAGGAAGACCCAGCCCGTGATCGTGTCGATGTAGCCGCTGGACGGTGTCTTGGTGTGTGTGATCACATCAAAGAGATTGTCGTCGTTCACGTCGGCGACGATACCTGAGGCGCGCAGGTCCGTGGTCCCGACGTATATTTGCACGAACTCATCCTCCTTGAGGGTGCGGTAGAAGAAATACATGTCGAAATCGCCGCTCGTGTCAGCCGTGGCGCTGTGAGCGATGAAGTCGGTGCGTCCGTCCTCGTCGAAGTCGGCGATGGCGAAAGCGCGGTAGTTGTCCGAGATGTCCAGGGCGGGCCACTGGATCTGGGCCTGGAAGGTGCCGTCCTGGTTTGAGAGGTAGAAATAGAAGGTGCCCAGGTTGTTGGACTGGATGATGTACTCGGGGAAGGGATCCAGCGGGTAGGGATCATCGACATCGAGGATGCTGTCCGAGTCCCCGTCGGCGCTCATCGGATCCGATATCACGCAGTCGTCACCGTAGTCGAGTTCCTCCGCGTCCCCGAGGCCGTCGTTATCGTCGTCGGTGTCCGCGTTGTCCCCGGTGCCGTCGCTGTCGTTGTCGTTCCACTCGGTCGGGTCGGTCGGGAAATCATCTTGATCGTCCGGGACGCCGTCCGAGTCCTGGTCAGGCGGATCCGTATCGGTGTCGGTGTCCGTGTCGGTGTCTGTGTCGGTGTCCGTGTCGGTGTCCGTATCGGTGTCACTGTCCGCATCGGTGTCCGTGTCGGTGCCGCCGTCGAGATCGTCATTGCCGATCACGGTGGATGCGCTCTCACAGCTCATGCAAAACGCGGCGAGGATGAGCAGCGCGAACCCTGTAGTCATCATTTTGAGTGTAAACACATTCATGGAATGTTCTCCTTTGTGAAAACCGACATGGTTCAAAATCCGAAGGCGGATACAGTATAGCACAAGGTTTCTTTTGGAGGTGAAAGGTATCGATGGCTGCCGGAGAGAAGTCTACTCGAAGATCTTGCTCACAGGAATAATCGCGATCGAGTCTCGCGTGATGTTCAGCTTCATGTCCTGCAGTTCATTGTCGCGGTCGGTGACCTCTTTGGGTTTTGCTGAATCGTACGTGACAGGGGAGGGGGTGTCCGCTGCGATGGCGTCCGCGAACTTCTCGGCATCCCTTGTGACCATGGCGATGAACAGATTGTCCGATGTGAGGTGCTTTTTGATCGCGACGTTCACATGGTCCACGGTAAGTTTGTCGAGCGCGGCGAAAAGGGCTTCGAAGTACTCGGAGTCCTGTCCGTAAAAACGATCGTCGATGGCGAAACCGAGACGCTGTTGTTCGGTTTGTGCGAAGGTAAGATAGTAGCGCTTCATGAACGTGCGCGTACTGTCCAGAACCTCCTGCGTGATACCGTTTTGCACAAGAGCGTCGAGCTCGCCCAGGGCCATGCGCAGGACGAAATGCTTGTTCTGATCGCCGACGGGCCTTAGCCATATGCTGAAGTACTGTTGACGTCGCCCGATGTTCGTCATGGGAATCCGGGACCATCCCTCCTGCTCGAAGTGCTCGATGTATGCGTAGTTGCCGTAGTTGAAGCCGCGCTCAACTCTGAGGGCTTCCTGGAGCTTGCCGGAGAAGGTCCTGTGCTGGCCGAAGTAGGCCTCCACCAGCTTGAGGGCGGCGTAGTCCTCATCACCCCTCTTGACGGGCACCGGGAATCCGATGGAGATGGCGGTCGATTCAGCGCCGGGCTTGTCAATCAGCAACACCTTACGGCCGTTGGGCTCCGGGGGGGGTAGTAACTGCGCGCGTTCTTCACAATCACCCGGCAGGTCCTTCAGGTCCTCGCGGATTCGTTCTTCCAGGTCTTCCGGGATGTTCCCTGAGAGACCGACCGTCAGGCGAGAAGCGCAGAAGACCGTAGCCCTGTGCGCCTTGACGTCATCGAGTGTAATTGCGGATAGACCGGTCTCGGTACCCAGGGTGGGCGGGCCGTAAGGGTGATCTCCGTACATCTTCCAGGCCAGGGCCGCCTTGCCCAGCTCCTCGTCGTCGTTTCCGCGCAATGAGAGAGTGAGTTCCGTCTTCGCATTGTCCAGGACCCTGTCAAAGCCCTCCTGGTCAAGCCTGGGGGTGACCAGCACGTCCCGCATCAGGGAATAGTATCTCTGTGCCATTTCGGCGTGTACGCGACCATAGAAGACGGTCTGGTCCCTTCCAACGTGAAGGCCGATCTCGGCCGCCATGGGGAAGAGGGCCTGTGTCAGCTCCGGGTAGGTAAGATCCGTTGTTCCACCTTGCGCCATGAGGGTTGCGGCCATGCGGGTGATGCCCTGCCTTGCAGCAGGATCCTCGGACGATCCGGTGTCGAAGACGAACCTGAAGCTCACCGAACCGGACTTGTCCGCAGGGAGAATCACGAACGGGATGTCTACCGGCGGCGGCGGCTCGGGTTCCGTGTCCAGCTCGGCCACAGGAGGTTCGGGGACCGTCGGTCTCTTTGGCGGGAGCGGTTCGCAGCATCCGGATATGACGAAGGAGAACGCGAGGAAGACAGCTGCAATATTGAAGCGTGTCATTTCGAGCCTCCTTCCCTTGTGGACAGCGTGACAACCGTGCGGCGCTTTTCGGTCAGAAATTTTCCTGCGGCATCGGTCACATCGGCGGGGGTCACCTCCGCGAGCGCCTTTGCGAATCCCTCAAGAGAGTCGGGATCTCCGGTTGCCGAGATGAGCATCGCGAGTGCAACAGCCACGTCGCCGGGAGTCTCGAGGCCGAGCTCGAAGTAATACCTGGCATGTGACTTGACCGCCTCGATGCGATTGTCCGGAGCCTTTCCGCTTACAACTTCCTCGATAGCCGCCGTAACCGCATCGCGAACCTCGTCGAAGGTGGTTCCCTCGCGCAAAGTGATATCCACCCTGAAGAGGGAGGGATCCCTGGTGAGAGGAGCGAAGATTCCGTGGGAAGCCTCCATGCTGATGATCTTGCGATCCTCAACCACTAGCTTGCGGTAGAGTGGGCTCGATTCTCCGAACACCAGATGAGCCAGAACTTCGAGCGCAGCGCTATCCGAACCGGGCGCGAACGCCGGAATTTTATAGGCGATGGTCATCTTGGGAGAGGTGGGGCCGCTCCAGTCAACGTGCACCGAGCGGGGCGCCTTCTGGGGTCGTTCGGTCTTTGCGCGCGTCTTGCGGCGTTTGCCCTTCCATGAACCGTACTCCGCCTCAATTTTCCCGATGAGCGCATCTCGATCGAAATCCCCGACAACGATCAGCGTTGTGTTGTCCGGAGTGTAGAAGCGACGATGAAATTTCCTGGAGTAGCGATAGTAGCCGGGCATGGCCTTCACGTCGGCGATGTAACCCATGGTGGTGTGGCCGTATGTGTGGCGCTCGAACGCAGTCTCCAGCAGCTTCTCTTCCATGATGAGAGCAGGGTTGGAGGCGTTCTTGTTGTACTCGCCAAGGACCGCGCCGGTCTCGGTTTTGAAGTCCGCCTCCGAGTAATGCAGGTTGCGAAAGCGATCGGCCTCGATCTCGATGAGCTCGGGCAGGACCTCGCGCGGCACGGTTATCGTGAAGCAGGTGAGATCAAACCAGGTGAAGGCGTTGTTGTCGGCGCCGAACTCCTGGATCTTGGTCTCGTACTTCTTCTTGGGGAAGCGCCTGGTGCCCCTGAACATCATGTGCTCGAAGAGGTGGGCGAACCCCGTATGATTCTTGTCGACCTCGTCCCTCGACCCCGTGCGAACCAGGCTATAGTACGACACCATCCCGGGGGAATCCCATGGCACAGTGACCACTGTGAGACCGTTATCGAGGGTCTCCACCTGCGGCTTTTGAGGCAGTACCTGGGCATGGAGATTGGCCGATGCCAGGCATAGCGCCATGCATGCCGATAGTAAGAGCAAACGTTTCACGTAGGACCTCCTCCGGATGAATGTTCCCATGTTGTGGGCTCAATTTACTATTAGGCAGGAGCATGGCTACGCGTCAAGGTGAGTATGGACGGTAACTAGCGGTATCTCGCCCTGTTAGCCCCGTTCGACCCCTCGATCCATCGTTTCAGGCGTGTGGGTATGTTGAGCAAACCGCCTTCGAGCTTGCGTTCGACAGATTTGGGCAGGAGGTTGATCACCCCCATGGGAACCCTGACAGCGACCACGTAAGCCACCAGTGTCGAGCCGTTCTTTTGAGGGAAGAAGCGCCAGTAACCGTGAGTCGCATCAATGTCGTGCTCGCGGTTGGTGACGAGCTTGAATTTGATTTTTCGTTGCTTCTTGTCGAACTCGACCTCTACAAAGTATGTAATGCGAAGGAGCTGGTGACCAAGCTCCATCTTGACCAGGTGGCGGTTTCCCTTTCGAGAGACCTCCTCAACATGAATCGTATTGGGATAAGCTTTGGGGTACGAAGCCCAGTCCTGGATAGCCTTGAAGATGACATTTATGGGTGCATTGATGACGGCGAATCCAGTGCCTCCGTAGAAACCGTTCTTCGTCGAAGTGTTCAGGGGGCGGAACACGGACTTCCCATTCTTGAGGCGGGTCATCTCCTTCTCGGTAAATTCGGAGGGGGACGGCTCTGCATACGCTGAGCCCGCGATCACGAACGCCGTCGCCATGCATGCAAGCATTACGGTCAACGCCTGTCCCGGGGCGGCACTTTTGCGAAAACTGTCGGTCAATTGCGGCTCACAAATTCGACATCCCATAGTACTATGACAATCCGAATGGTATATAAATGCAAATTATCAAATGTAAAAGTGAAAGAAATCGTGTTTTTGATGATATGTGATCACTAATAAGCAATATGACAAGTAATAGGAAAAGGAGAGCGCAATGAATGTTTTTCGTTTGTTCATGATTGTGACACTCGGTTTTCTGCTTTCTTTGTACTCCATGGCGGGTTGCGAAGGAATCAATCTGGCGAGTCCTGACGGCGACACTGACACTGATACCGATACTGACAGCGATTCGGACACCGGAAACCCCGACCACATCCTGGAGGGCATCGCCATCGAGCCGGCGAATTTCATTTTCGAGATGGATCTCGACACGCCTGCGACCCTGGCTTACCAGTGCATCGGATATTTCGCCGATGGCGTGAACGAGGATATCACGGACCAGGTGACATGGGATATCGACAACGCCACGCTCGGTGATTTCGGCGGCGACCCGACCCTTGATATTCCGGCCATCACTTCGGTGGGAGCTCACATGGGAATCATATCCGCAACCTACAGCGGCGACTTTCAGACCCATGCCCAGTTGACCGTGGTGACCTATCAGATGACCGGCCCCAACAAGGACTTCTTTTTCCAGCTCCCGTACGAAGATCAGAACGGCCCCAAAGAAAAGCCGCTTGATTTCTCTACCGACGTGCAGGCCGCGGACATTTTCTTCGCCATGGATACCACCGGTTCCATGACGAGCACAATCTCAGGCCTCCAGTCATCGCTGAGCGGAACGATCATCCCGGGCATTCAGGCCCAGATGGCAAGTGCGTGGTTCGGAGTCGGCGGGTACAAATAAAGCTCATAGCTCCCCGGTTAAATCCGCTGCGCTCATTTTCGGTGGAAATATTTAACGGGGCAGGCAAAGCTGAAAGCCTGAAGGGAACAGATAGAAGATAAGAAATTAAGAAGAGCAGAAGTTAAGACAATATAGGACATAGAAGAGAAGGACAAGAATGGATCTGATCCCTCAGATCTTAACCTCTTATCTTCTTAACTTCTTTTTACTAAAAAAACCGGGGAGAGTGCATAGCATGATCAGGCGAATAGCAGCAGGGGTGGTTATACTAATACTTGCCGTTGCGTTAATAAACTGCGGCGGTCCGGAGGAGAAGAAGGCCAAGTTTTTCAACAAGGGAAAGGCGCTTTATGAGCAGGGGGATTACGTCAAAGCCCGGCTGGAGTTCAAAAACGCCCTCCAGATCGATCCCAGGTACGCCGATGCCTTTTACTGGCTGGGGATGACGGAGCTCAAGCAGGTCAATCTCAAGCCGGCTCTCGGCGCTTTTTCCAAGGCCGTGGATCTGAATCCTGATCTCCTCGACGCCCAGATTGAGCTGGGGCGCATGCTCTTTC
>JAUVAN010000502.1 GCA_030591725.1 Deltaproteobacteria bacterium | reverse complement strand
TCCGCGAGTGCTATCCCACCTGAGGAAGGTCCTGCGAGGTTGGGTCGCCTACTACCGGCTCGCTCAGGTGCGCATCACCTTCCAGGAGTTGGATCACGCCTTAGCCTACCGCGCCCTTTAGGGCGGGGGTAACCATACGCTTTGCGTGGAGGGCCTACTCAACTGTAACGGCCTGAATTGAGTTGTTCCCGCAATTCAACCCAGGAGAAACAGATGAGTAGGTTCCAAAAGCTAGACCTTCCCGGCTGAAGTCACAACATGCTTGAGTTCCGAGGGTTTTCGGATCATGGTGAGGTGATCTTCCCACGATCTGGAGGGTCACGATGGCGTCAGGATCACGCGCAACCCCGGTTACCGTTTCGGAGCGGCAACGGAAAATTCTGGAAAGAATTGTTCGCTCGAAGAGATCGCCACGCGAGTTGGTGGAGCGCGGGCGGATTGTCCTGATGTCTTCCGAAGGCCGAGATAATCCCGAGCAAGCCCGTAGACTTGGCGAAGGTGTCGACCGGCAACGCGTGCGGCGGTGGAGAGATCGTTGGGCGGCGAGTGAAAGATCTCTGGCGGAAGCGGAGGCGCAGGAGGCGACCGAGAAGGATTTGGAGAATCGGGTTTTTACTGTCCTTTCGGACAATCCGCGCAGCGGCGCGCCAGCTACCTTTACGCCAGAGCAACTCACACTCATTGTTGCGGTAGCATGTGAGCCTCCCAGCGACAGTGATGTGCCCATTTCACACTGGACCCCGGCGGCGTTAGCACGGGAAGTGATAAAACGAGGAATAGTCGAGAGTATTTCTCCACGGCACGTGGACCGTTTTTTAAAAGGAGGGCGGTATACGCCCCCACAAGAGCAGGTACTGGATGACGTCCAAGGACAAGCTCGAGGATCCCGAGGGCTATCAAGCCAACGTGGAGAACGTCTGCGATACCTACCTGAGCGCACCGGACCTTCATGAGCAGGGAGTCCACATCATAAGCACGGATGAGAAGACGAGCATCCAGGCTCTCGAGCGGGTGCATCCAACAAAACCTGTACGTCCAGGTCTTCAGGAACGCATCGAAGGAGAGTACAAACGCCATGGAACGTTGTGCCTGATCGCGAACTGGGATGTGGTCCAGGGTCGTATTGTGGCCCCCACGATCGGACCGACACGTACCGAGGAAGATTTCACTGCGCATATCCAGCGTACCATCGACACGGATCCCGACGGCACGTGGATCTTTGTGGTCGATCAACTCAACACCCATATGTCAGAAACGCTGGCAAATCTGGTGGCGGAACGTTGCAACATCGATGACGAACTTGGCGTGAAAGGAAAGTCGGGCGTGCTCAAATCGAAGACAACGCGAAAGGCGTTTCTTGAGGACGGCGAGCATCGGATTCGATTTGTCTACACGCCGAGGCATACGTCATGGCTCAACCAGATTGAATGTTGGTTTAGCATTCTTGTCCGTCGACTCCTCAAGCGGGCGAGTTTTCGCTCGCTCGATGAACTCGAAGAAAAGCTCCGAGCCTTCATCGATTACTTCAATGCTGTTCTTGCCAAGCCTTTCAAGTGGACCTACACCGGGCGGCCCCTCCAGGCATGATCCGGATCAGGACTTCAGCCGGGAAGGTCTAGAACGCTCCCTGCAGTTGAATGAACCCGGCGCCGGCGGCGACCCCGATACTCAGACCGGGCTAGACGTAGGGCTCTGGCATCGTCACGAGCTCGAAGATGGTCCAAGCGGC
>JAUVAN010000394.1 GCA_030591725.1 Deltaproteobacteria bacterium | reverse complement strand
GGAATCATCCATGTTGAAAGCCTGGCGAGCAAAGAAGGGCAACCCCTGGGTGAGCGGGCAGACCGTGGCGTGCACCGGGTCTTTCTCGTCAGAGGGCATGTCGCGGAAGAACGGCAAGAAGATATAGTCGGTCTTCTTGTCCAGAATATCCTGGATGGCGCCGTGAGCGATCTCCGCCGGGAAGCAGTAGTTGCTCTCCAGGCGGGCTATTCCCTCGGGGGAGATCTCGGTGGACGGCACGAGCTTGACGCCCAGGCTGTGGAAGAACCAGGAGTAAAACGGCCACAGCGTGTGGATCGAGAACGCAACCGGAACGCCCACCGTCTTGTCGGTGGAGGGGATGAGATCGTCCGGGTTCGGCGCGAAGTCCTCGAACATCATTTTTGTGCGCAGCTGCGTGTAGTCGACGATCTTGTCGACATCGAATTTCTTCTTTTTTCTGGCGTTGGTGAACTTGGAGCAGCGGCCGCCGAACGGGTACTTGTGCCCGGAGACGATCAGGTTGCGGATCGTGCACATGTTCTCGCAGGCCTTGCAGGTGAAGGTGCCCCTGGTGGTGATGGAGCGATCCATGATTTCGCCGAGATCGAAGGATCCCTTGTCCAGTCGTCCCTCACGCCACTTGTTTCTGGCCATGAGGGCCACACCGAAACAGCCCAACAGCTCCGGATCCGGCGGGACGATGATGTTCTTTCCGGTCAGCCTTGCGAAGGCGAGCGGAACCGCGGGATTCTTGGCCACGCCGCCTTGCAGGACGATGTGATCTCCGATCCGGCGATTGCCCACCACGCGGTGGAGGTAGTTGGCGACCACGGAGAACACGAGTCCGGCGACGATGTCTTCCCGGCCGGCGCCCTGCGAAATAGCCTTTCGGATGTCGGAGTTGATGAACGCGGAGCAGTGCTCGCCGAACTTGAGCGGGTTTCTCGCCTTCATGGCCAGCGGCCCGATCGCCGCGGCTTCGTTGATACTCAGGTCGCCCCGGGCCGACTCTTCCAGAAAAGAACCCGTGCCTGCGGAGCACGCCTCGTTCATCGCGTAATCGATCGGCACCGAGTTGTTGATGAGCACGTACTTGGCGTCCTGGCCACCGATCTCGAAGATTGTGTCCACACTCTTTTCGAAATATGTTGTCCCAACGGTGTGAGCTATGATCTCGTTGTAAACTGCCGGCGTCTCCAGAAATACTCCGAGGAGCTCGCGAGAGGAGCCGGTGGTGGCGACCAGGGAGATCCTGGGTCGCGCCCCGTCGAGTTGCTTGTCGACCCGGCGTATGCACTCCTTGAGTGCGCTTACCGGATCACCGTGGGTTCGGCCGTAATGTTCGGCCACGATCTCCAGGGTTTCGACGTTGACCAGCGTCACCTTGGTCGTGGTGGATCCGCCGTCCACGCCCAGGATGTACTCGGCGTCCGGTGAGAATTTCCCCCTCATCGAGGGGAAGTACCGTACTCGCCCCTCGAGGTTGTCGAGGGAGGGAAAAGTGGCGAAGGAGAGTGAGGTGCCGCCGGCGAACAGGTCGCTTCGATCGGGCAGATCGATTCCCTGGTCGGTCGCCAGCAGAGCTGCGCCGTAAGCTTCGAAATAGGGACCCTCGGAAGGCACCACGAATTCAATATCGGGCCAGGCGGAGGCGAGGAAATCGACCATGAACCGGTTGCGCGTTACGCCGCCTACGAGCACAACCTTTCCTTCCGAGATCCGCGCCTTGGTCAGAAACTCCGACACCTTGTCCGCCATCACCTTGCTCAGGGAAAGGGCTATGTCGCCCACTGTCGATTCGCCCTTGTTCAGGCGGTGCGTGCAATCTGACTTCATGAAAACCGAGCACCGGGCCGAGAGCTTGCAAACCTCGGCATCCTTCGCCGCTTCCTCCAGGTTGTCGAGATCGAGATCCATGCGGCCGAGCTGTTGCTTGAAGAATTCACCGGTGCCGGATGCGCATTTGTTACCGGCGTGGGTGCTTGTTATCCGGCCCGCTTCATCGAGGGAGTAGACCACCAGATCCTCTCCCCCCATGGAAACGACGGCGCGAGGATTGATTTTCAGTTCGACCAGGGCACGCTCCACGGCGACGGGCGCGATGACCCCGGGCAATTTTACCTGGCGCCTTCCCTCGGTCCCGGTGACCAGCGAAACCGGCGTGCCCCGGCCCGGGATTCCCATCTCATCGAGGAGGACATTCACTGCGGCGGATACGTTTCCCTCATGGGCGAGAATGGCGTGCTTTTCTTCCACACCGTTCACGAGAAGGCAGAGCTTCACGTTGGTTGATCCGACATCGATTCCAAGTTGTTCAGCGGTCATTTTCATCCGTGGTTTTTGCTGCTTGACTTTACTTTTACATCCACATCAAACCGGCCGCAGTCAATTGCAGATTTCGAGCATGTGTATACTCGCTGGGGCACCTTGAGCAATCTTTTTTCAAATATTCTAATTGCTCTGCCGGCTGATCTGCTCGTGGTCCAGGTCGGAGCCGAGCCTTGATTTGGTGAAACAGGGGCAACGATAACAATTCCTTGCAAATAGACGGGTTTTTCCGGACGATTACAATTCCTTGCGATGAAAGGATGCTTCATGCAGTGGACATACGTGGTCATTGCGCCTGCGCTCGTTCTTCTTTTCGCCGTGTGTTCAGCTCACGCCGGTGGAGACGAAGCGGCGGCCAAGGCGGCATTCGGCGAAGGCAAGGCAGCGTTCGCGGACGAGCGATTCACAGAGGCGGCGGATGGTTTTCGCGAGGCGTACCGCTTAAAGCCTTCGTGGAAGCTCCTCTACAATATCGGGCAGGCCGAGGTAGCGGGGAAGCGATACGGGCCGGCGCTGGAGGTGTTCGAGCGATACCTGGCCGAGGGAGGCGACGAGGTTTCGCGGGACCGGCAACAGGAAATTAATAAAGAGATCGAGAGGCTCAGGGGGATGGTGGGTTTCTTGAAAGTGACCGCGCCGAAAGGAGCGGTGGTGATCGTGGACGGCGTGGAGCGAGGGACCTCTCCGCTTCACGGAGATCTTGAGGTGGCCGCTTCGGTGCTTCATACAGTGACTGCGAGATTGAACGGAGAGATCGTCGCCGAGGAAACCGTCAAGGTCGGCGGCGGGCGCACAGCCTCGGTGGAACTGCTTCCCGAGGCCCCCGAGGAGATTTCTCCTTCATCCCCGCCCACTGTGTCCGCGTCGTCCACTCCGTCCACTCCGTCCATTACGTCCACTTCTCCTTCCCCGCTCAAGACCTGGGGCTGGGTCTCGGTGGGAATCGGCGGCGCGTTACTGGTGGGAGGCGGGATAACCGGCGGCCTGGCACTCGCCAAGAACGGCGATCTCGAAAACGCGTGCGAGGCCGATGGCTGCTACTCTAGCGAATACGATTCGATGGACCGTCGAGACGGGCTGGCCACGGCAAGCACGGTGCTGATAATATCCGGTGGAGTCTTTGCGGCGACAGGGATTGTGCTTCTCATCGCCGGGCGAGACAAGGAAACCGAAGTAGGGGCGCATCACGATGCGCCCGTGGTTTCGTTGCTGCCCGGACCGGGCGGTCTTGTCATCCAGGGGAGGTTTTAAATGACTGCAAAACGATCACCCGCCGTAGCCTTGGAGGGTGTCGATAAACTCACGGATGGGCCGACAAGGTGGGAATGAAAAACGTATCGATGGTTCTCAGGTGGGGATGGGCAAGGCGGTATTTTTAG
>JAUVAN010000255.1 GCA_030591725.1 Deltaproteobacteria bacterium | reverse complement strand
GTGTCGGTATCCGTGTCGGTATCGGTATCCGTGTCGGTATCGGTGTCCGTGTCCGTGTCGGTATCCGTGTCGGTATCGGTGTCCGTGTCGGTGTCGGTATCCGCGTCGGTGTCGGCGTCCGTATCCGCGTCCGTGTCGGTATCGACATCCGTATCGGTATCGGCATCCGTGCTCGAATCCGCCCCTGCGTCAAAGTTAAACGGCGATCTGTCCGAGCACCCGAACACACCAATACCAATCAAAAAAAACGTGACAATTTTTTTCATGACTTTGCTCCCCTTCGTACACACCCGTTACAGATGTGATCCAATCCTCAGGCCAGTTTCAGGGCGAATACATGGAATCGCCCCTACTAACTTATCCAGACATCGAGAATGTACGGGCCACCGTCGAAGCTGGTGTAGTTGTTCGTGTCGGCAAAAATGTAAACCGTGTCTCCGCTTGTTACGGTGAAACTTATTTCTCCGAAGCTGGAGGTTCCACTGTTGTCGCAGGCTTCCTCGGATGACACGTCGGTGCAATTGGTACGCGCATACAACGTGCATGAATAACCACCGCTGGACATGTCTGTATACATATCTATATTCAGCGTACCCGACGAAGTGGCGTCATACTCCCAGACCTGATCGCGTCCGCTGATCGGGGCTGAACCTCCTTCACAAGAGCCATCGTAGTCGTTAGCCTCCGAAGACATATCGCCGTGATTTTCGCCATCGTAAGCAGTAAGGGTACCCGCACATGTGTCTCCGCCGGACTGGAAAGTGACCTGATCGATGGTCAGGGTGTAGGAACCTCCCCCACCGCCATCATCATCGTCATCCACGAGTATCCAGATGGTGTCGCCGGCGCCCAGGTCCACCACTCCCGTAACCGTCGAGGCGTTGGGATCGGGGTTGAAGCAGTCGAAATCCCCCCAGGTATCGGCACCGCAAGTTGCGTCCCATACCATCATGACAACATTGAACCCGCTCGTAACCACCGTGAGGGAGTACATTCCGGCAGACGGCGCCGTGAACTCCCACACCTCGTCGTTGCCACCTATGTTGTTGCAGTTGTCGATACCGTAAGAATCGCTCTGGCTGGAGGAATCGCCGGTGTTCGTTCCCACGGTTGCGATATGCGGATCGGAGCAATCATCCCCGTTAGTGGCCGGTCCCGTATCGGTGCCTGTATCCGTATCGGTGTCCGTGTCGGAATCGGTGTCGGCGTCCGTATCCGCGTCCGTGTCGGCATCCGTATCCGCGTCCGTGTCGGCGTCCGTATCCGCGTCCGTGTCGGCGTCCGTGTCCGCGTCGGTGTCACCATCCGTGTCCGCGTCGGTGTCCGTGGTTCCTCCGTCAATGACCGCCGGCGCCTCTCCGCCGCAACTCCATACCCCCATGACCAGAACCAGCAACGCAATGAGTCTTTTCATCTCTTCCTCCCTTTTTATATTACCGAAATATCCAAAACGTACGGTCCATCAACCGGCGTTCCGTAATCGTTGGAATCCGCAAAAATATAGTAATCGTTGCCACTCGTTATCGGTGCATCGACAACGCAAACATGACCCGGGTTCGGTGTGTCGAAGCCATTCTCGCAATCGACCTCCGAGACTTCATCATCACAAATTGTGCGAATGTACAGGATGCACTGGAAACCGCCGCCGGTCACCGTGGTATCCATCTCCACATGAAGGGTACCGTCCGATGTCGCATGGTACACCCAGACATGGTCGGCGCCGCTGCTGTTGACCTCGCAACTGCCTTCGTAATCATCATCCGCCGTGGTGTTGTCACCCGCGTTACCGTTTCCGTCCTGGGCGGTGAAAAGATCCGAGCAATCCTCGCCCGTGGTGGCCGGACCGGTGTCCGTGTCGCTGTCCGTATCGCTGTCCGTGTCGCTGTCCGTGTCGCTATCCGTGTCGCTGTCCGTGTCGCTATCCGTGTCGCTGTCCGTGTCGCCGTCCGTGTCGCTGTCCGTGTCGCCGTCCGTGTCACCGTCCGTACCTGCATCGCCTTCCGGGGATCCGCTCGGAGCCGATCCTCCGCACCCAAACACCGAAAGTCCGAGCATGATTATTCCCACGATAAATTTCATAGTGCTTTCCTTCCACGATTTGGTACCAAGTACCGTTAAGCAAGTGCCTTCAGCATTTGGAACGGACCATCAACACGCATAATATTCGTTGCACAATCTCTAATGGAGTAACATTGCGCCCATGCCGGAAGCAACTTCCATCATTTCCATTCGCGATTTGACCGTCTATTTCGAGTCGAACGGCGAAAAGAACTACATTCTGAACGGCCTGTCTCTGGATGTACGGCGCGGACAAACCCTCGCCCTGGTGGGAGAATCGGGATCCGGAAAAACACTTGCCGCTCTCGCCATCCTGGGATTATTGCCTGCCGCAGCAACCCTGGGCGCAGGGAGCATCACCTTCAACGGCGAGAATTTGCTCGACCTGAAGGAGGACCGACTACAAGAAATCCGGGGCGATCGAATCGGTATGATCTTTCAGGAGTCGGGCATGTCCCTCAATCCCCTGATGCCCATCGGGAAACAGATCGGAGAGACTCTGATCGTACACAGGGGCCTTGCGAGAAGAAATGCTCACGAGCAGGTCATCGCCCTGATGGAGATGGTGGGGATTCCCGACCCGCGACGCAGGTACAACAACTATCCTCATCAGCTGTCGGGCGGCGCCAGGCAAAGGGTCGTCATCGCCATGGCCCTTGCTTGCCGGCCGGATCTCCTCCTGGCGGACGAACCCACTACCTCCCTGGACTCGACCGTCCAGGCGCAAATCCTGGACCTCATGTCCAGGTTGATCCAGGACCTTCGCATGTCCGTGCTACTTATCAGCCACGATATCGGCGTCGTGGCTTCCCTTGCCGATCGGGTGGCTGTGATGCACGCGGGACTGGTTGTCGAGGAGGGCAACGTCCACGACATGCTCAAATCACCGTTGCACCCATATACACGGGCTCTCCTCGACGCGAGGCCGTCACTTCGCAAGGCCGTGCTGGGCGATCAACTCGCGGCGTTCACATCGAGCATTCCGGCTGACCCTTCCGCGATGATGGGCTGCCCCCTGGCGGACGTCTGTAAACAAGCCATGGATATCTGCCGCCTCAAGCCGCCGCCCATGGTGCTCGTCGACCAGGATCACAGTGTGCGCTGCCTCCTGTTCGAGAGGTCTCATGACTGAAACCGAGAAGAACACGTCCCCGCTGTGCGAAGCGCGGGAGGTCAGCAAGCTGTTCTCGGCACGATCCGGCCTGAGAGCGGGAAGCGGAAGGGCCAGATATGTACGCGCCGTGGACAGGGCGTCCATCGCGATCGGACACGGCGAGGCCGTGGGGCTCGTGGGTGAATCAGGTTGCGGAAAGAGTACCCTCGGCAGGTTGCTCATCAGGCTCGAGTCCCCGACCGCGGGCAACATCCTCTTCGACGGCAAGGACATCACTCATCTGAAGGGGGGCGCGCTGCGGCGCAAGCGGCGTGATATGCAGATGATCTTTCAGGACCCCGCGTCGAGTCTCAACCCTCGTTTCTCAGTGTACTCAACCCTCTCGGAGGCCATCCGTGTGCACAGCAAGCGGTTGTCCACCAGGTTGCTCAACGCCCACATCGCAGCGCTGCTGAACATGGTCGGCCTGCCCCTCTCCGCTCTGGACAGGCATCCCCACGAGTTCTCGGGAGGCGAGCGCCAGCGTATCGCCATCGCCCGTGCACTTGCCGTGGAGCCAAGGTTCATCGTTGCGGACGAGCCCGTCACTTCTCTGGACCTGACAAGCCAGGCCCAGATCACCAGCCTTCTGACAAGCCTCCAGAGGGAGCTCAATGTGGCGATTCTGGTGATCACACACAACATGGAACTGGTTCACCATATCTGCAAGCGCGTGGCGGTCATGTACCTGGGCCGCATCGTCGAGACCGCCCCCACCGAGATGCTTCTAAGAAAACCGGCGCATCCCTACACACGTGCTCTGCTGGCATCCACGCTCTCACAGGATCCGGACGACCGATTACGAGCGAGGGTACTTCCCGGAGAACCGCCTTCGCCCCTGGACCCTCCCAAGGGATGTCATTTCCACCCCCGGTGCCCCCACGCACAGATGCAGTGCAAGCTCATCGTGCCGCAGGCCAGGGAATGCTCGCCCGGTCACTTCACCATGTGTCACTTTGATCTCGACGGAGAACGCGAATCAGTCGCGCGAACCGCCCCGACCGCTCCGAAAGACGGCGACAGCCAGGTGTCGCAGACCCGCCAGCGCGAAGACGAAGCCGGTGAGCTGGATGAACAGGACGGCAACGGTGCGGGGATAGGCCTTGATCACCTGTGTTCCGCTGGTTCCGAGGAACGCGCCTGCGACAAGCCCGACGAGCATGATTCCCCAACCGATCAGCAGAAGAAGACATACGCGTTTCACAAGGCGATGATCGGCGCCGAGCCTCGGAAGTATTGCTGCAATGGCCATGCCGCCGAAACCGGCGATCCAGCAACCCTCCGCGAGGGACTCGATGGGTCCTCTTAACGGACCCATGTGTAAAGGGGACGAGGGGCTCTGTAACGCAAAGAACCGCCACAGGGAAGCAAACGCCGCGACGATCAACGTGAGCGCGGCAACCCGCACCAGAAGGCGCGGAAGGCCGACAAAAAAGGTGATTTCCTTGTCTTTGCTCTCGTTCATGACCAGATAAAAAAAAAGTGGCCCCGACACCCGGCAAATTCCGATACCGTTGCTCCCGTCAAGGCCTGGCGGATTCTCGGGTTGCCGTTGTCAGGGCCTCAAGGCCCCTCATCAGGGCAAGCGGGATGTACCACGAGGAAATTTTGGTGGCAAGCGGGTTGAAACGCGGTTACAGGCCGTTTTCTTGTTGCTCGGCGTGTTGTTTCTGTAATTCATTCATGCCGTCGTCGACCCTTTCACCGAATGAATTCAACATCTCTTGAAGGTCGGTGTAGGAAACGCTGACTATCGAACCGGCGGAGCAATCCTCGCTCTTCGATGTCACGATCTCCATGGAAGCCACCGGGACGTTTGAATCGCCTGGTTCCGCGAGCTTGAAGATGTCGCCGCCAGTGAGTGTGCATGTGGTTTTATCTGCGGTCGTGACCGAGAGCGGCGCATCGACGATAAAGAGATAATCCGGGTCATTTAAAGCCTGCTCGAGATCGATCCATCGATCCTCCTCGAATGCTTTGGCGACGCCATCCACCTGCTGACGCAACTGCTCTTTTACGGGCTCCGAAATCGGGGTTCCGACCGATTCCTGGCCATCGAGATAACCCCGCTCATACTCCTCTTCCAATGTCTTCGATAACATGTAGTCGGTGACCCAGTACGATGGACCGATGTAGCTTGGATACGGATAATAGTACCAGCCCCAGGTGTGATACCAGGGGGCTCCGACCCAACCCCAGGTGTACACCCAGGGGGAATGGAACGACGCCCAATAGAAACCCCAGAACCAGGGCGCGTACGGCCAGTAATGGAGATAACAGTAGTAAGATGAGTGTCCCCAATAGTGATAATGGTAGTAGTGGACCGTTACCGGGGGATGAGTGTCCCCGAGCTGAACGCTCGTGCGCCGCACTACAATTTCCCCGTCACGAGTGACCGGCTCCTGGGTGTAATCTCGTCCGCCACGCTTCAGGGTCGATGGGATATGACCTCTGGACGCAGCGGGCGCGGGCGCCCGGGTGGCACGACGGACCCTGTTGTTGCCGACACTTTTCGACGAAATCCCATGGCTTCGCCTGGTAGTCGAGTGACTGTCTCTACGCGCGGGTTGTACTCTCTTGCTTCCACCCCGGGAATGAGACGACGCCCTGGGTCGCCTGGATCTGGAATGAGACGACGCATTGGGCCGTATGGTTCTGGTTCTACTCCTTTTGACCTTGCGGCGAGGAGGAGGAGTCGGTCTGGACACCCTGGGCGTGGCCCTGACCTTGCGCTTTGTTTTTTTAACCGCAGGACGCGAGCTGCTGCGTTTGGATGACTTCTTTGAGACGGACGCCGAGCGACTTTCTTTGCTTTTTTTTCTGCCGGGATTCGCTGTCGATACCGATGACCACCCCAATACCAGAACCACGCTCAGAACGAGCATGCTGACCTTTGCAATGTAGTTCATTACCCACCTCCCTACACTTCTTGGACGTCAATTATACCGCCATATTCGGATCTGTGCATATCAACGCACAAACCGAGCGGTTTT
>JAUVAN010000491.1 GCA_030591725.1 Deltaproteobacteria bacterium | reverse complement strand
GGACCGGGTGGGTTTGAAGGCGGAATCACCAACCGAAAATACGCCGGTATCGCCCACACCAGCCGCGCCACCGCCCAGCGCGACCTCGCCAAGCTCGTCGCCGCCGGTCTCCTGGTCCAACGACCGTCTGGCGGGCGAAGCACGAGCTACGACCTGAGCCGACACGCCGATGGGTTTGACGTGTCTGGCGGACCCAGCTCTGCCTGACACTGGTCACCTGGGATACTCTTGGTGAGCGTGCGTCTACGGCTCGACGATGGTGACGGGCACGGCGGAGACCACCCGGTACCCGATACTCAGAAGGTCAGGCTCGCCGTCTCCGTCGCTGTCCACGTCGGGCAGAAACATCCAGTAGATGTCCGCGTTGCACCTGACCTCGGTCTCGGTGATGATCCAAGGGTCATCATTGTAAGAACACTCACCCTCGCCGGCTACCACATCTTCGCAGCCCGGTAGTCCATCCACGGCCACGCAGTTGCCGTCGAAAAAATCCCCGATGGGATCAGGGTCTCCACCTTCGGGGTAAAATGCATTGAGAAAAGTCACGAGAAACGGAATTAGGTTGCGGTCGATTTCGTCCCGGCTGATGCCGCCTCCCAGCATGACGTTGGTCCAGCCGTCCGGGGTGATGGCGCTATCGCCAAAGAGATCGTTGTCCGGGTCGCTCACGGTATGCACCTGGGCATTCGATAAGGTCAACTGGAGCGTTCCTATCTCTGGGAAACCGACTGTCCACATGAGATGAGCCGGGGAGGTTTCGAGGCGCGGGGCGGTCCACTCGCCGCAAAGGATGGAAATGTGGTGGGCGTTGGGATCGATGATCACCTGATCTTGACCATCGAAGACCGGCGGGACGTCGTTAAGGGCGCCCTGCATCAAATGCGCGTGCACAAAACCGTCGGATCTGCCGCTCTCCTGGATCCGCCACAGCATGATCAGCTCACCCTCGGCGATCTTTTCATTCGTCGCTGCGCTGGGATCGCTGTCGGTGCTGTCTTGGGTCAAGAACTGGAGGATCTCGCCCAGCTTGTTGTCGATGGTCCCATCGCCATCGATGTCGATGCCGTTGTCCTTCGCCGCTTCTACGGTGTCGGGGTAGTACACCGTCTGCACAATGAAATCGTAGCCGGTGCCGGTCATGGGTACGAGATCGCAGTGGCCGGAGCAGTCATCGAGGCAATTGGCGATGTTCTCTCCGCCGGCCACATCGCAATAGAAGTCGTGGTTGCAGACCGGGCAATCGTCGGAGCAGTTGGCGGAGTCCTCCTCAACGTCGCACACACCGTCGTGGTTGCACCCAGTGCCGGGCTCGTCGCTGTCACAAGCCACCATGCCAAACGCCAGCCCGCCGGACAGCAGGATCAAGGGCAGAATCTGGCACCTCATCTCCATCATACCTCCCATGGTTTTCGTGCCGCCGGACCGATGCTCAAGACGACATCCCCTCTTATGAATAGAATACAGAGATGTCACGCATTTGACCACACGGGAAACCTCGAGGTCTCCGGGGAAAGGTAACTGTACGGTGCTGGGGAGCCACAAAAATGGAGGAGTGGGATGGAATAAGATGACTGGGAAGTCAGGGAAAATGGAAATGGGGAGCGTGTCGCCGGCTTCGACTGGGCGGCTGGCGCGGAGTCGCAGGAGGGCTACAGTCCGTGAAGCTCGAAGGCGCACTTGGTGGGTTTGAAGGTAGTGCCCTGCAAGGTCGCCTGGGCCTTGCCCGCGAGGTTGCGCATGGCGCAGGAGGGGTGGACCAGGAGCTTTTGCAAAGCGGGCAGGGCCGCCTTGTCCCCCAGTCCGGTGAGGACCAGCGCGGCGAGGCGCTTGATC
>JAUVAN010000145.1 GCA_030591725.1 Deltaproteobacteria bacterium | reverse complement strand
GCCGAGATTCGCTTCATTTCCAGTTCAAACTCCAACATTCGGGTCTGTTCGCCGGCCCGTGCCTTTGCCTCGGTCTCGGCTTGAATGCGGAAAGCCCGTTCCTTTTTCTCGCGTTCCTGTTTTTCCGTTTCCAGGCGTCGTGCCTCCCTGGCGGCTTGTTCTGCGTGCTCCTGTCCCTTCCTGCGGGTTTCCTCTTCCTCCTTTCTGCGTCTATTTTCTTCTTCGTGTTTCGTGCGCTCGTCGACCTCGGCTACGCGACGCGCCTCCTCCTCGTTCCAATGGCGATCATCCTCCAGGCACATCAGATCGTTGAGCGCCATGTTCACCGAGTTTTCATCGTTTTTCTTTTGCTTTGCTTTTCTTGTCATGACTACCTCGCCGCGTTTTGGTTTCCCGCTTTGAAGTGATGACGCCTGTGTCCGGTTCGAGATCTGTGCAAAAGTTAATGAATCTGGGTGTTTACATTCTTTTTACAAACTACTATCGTCTGGTGTCGGTGCTTGTGAGGTGTCGGCGCGGAGGATGTGTTGCCCGGGAATACCATGCGAAAACCCGAT
Organism: Deltaproteobacteria bacterium; assembly: GCA_030591725.1. Lineage (GTDB taxonomy): Bacteria > Myxococcota_A > Polyangia > JAAYKL01 > JAAYKL01 > JAUVAN01. The sequence continues at coordinate 8,833 of JAUVAN010000145.1, read as the reverse complement.
TGGCTCAAGGTGTCTATCCCATCGGGAGAACGGTACAAGAGGGTCAAACAGGCTGTCGATTGCGGCGGCCTTCATACGGTCTGTGCGGAGGCGCGCTGCCCGAACGTCGGCGAGTGCTGGGACGCGGGGACAGCCACTTTCATGATTCTCGGAGATCTGTGTACCCGCGGTTGTCGCTTCTGCGCGGTGTCGCGAGGCAATCAGGGCGGCTCGGTCGACCAGGAGGAGCCCCGGATGGTTGCGCAAGCCGTCATGCGGATGGGGCTGAAATACGCGGTGATAACCTCGGTCACGAGAGACGACCTCTATGACGGAGGCGCTTCAGTCTTCGCGGCAACAATTCGGGCCGTCAAGGGCCTGGATCCCCCCGTGCCGGCGGAGGTGCTCACGCCCGACTATGTCGGCGAGGATCTCGAGACGGTGCTGAAAGCAGGCCCCGATGTCTTCGCCCACAACATCGAGGTCGTGGAGAGACTGACACCATCCATGCGACACGAAGGGTTCAGTTACGAGCGATCCCTCGAGTGCCTTTCGCAGGCGCGGTCATTCAATCGCAGCATCAAGACCAAATCGTCCATAATGCTCGGCCTCGGAGAGAGCGACGCGGAGATCGAAGGCGCAATGGCGGATCTTCTTGGCGTGGGCGTGGAAATCCTGGTGCTCGGCCAGTACCTTCAGCCGACAAGGGATCACGCGGAGGTTGTCGAGTATGTTCACCCTGACAGGTTTGAGAAGTGGGCGCTTCTCGGTCGCGCGATGGGGTTCGGATACGTGGCGGCCGGCCCGCTGGTAAGGACGTCGTACAGGGCTGCGGAGGCCTACGTTCTCGGGTCGAGGGACGCCGGATGAGGAGCGGTGGGGCATGCCGGCTGGTGATCCTCGATGGCCTCACCCCATACGACGAGGCCCACGCGCTCCAGCTGGATATCGTAGAGCGGCGAAAGCGTGCAGGGGCTTCGGATACCCTCATTCTCCTCGAACATACGCCGGTGGTCACCCTCGGCAGGAACGCCGACGAGCAGGGGGTGGTCGCGTCTGTGGACCTGCTGAAGTTGCGCGGTATTGACGTGCGAAGGATCGAGCGGGGTGGGCAGGTTACATACCACGGGCCGGGGCAGATCGTCGGTTATCCCATTTTGAATCTCCATGGGCTGGGTATGGGAGTGGCGAGGTACGTGGCCGCCCTGGAGGACGTGATGATAATGGCCGCGCGTACACTGGGCGTCGAGAGCGATCGCAAGGAGAGGACCACCGGTGTCTTTTCGATCTCCGATTCAGGTGGGAAGATCGGCGCCGTAGGTGTGCGGGTGACCCGCGGGGTGACCTATCACGGGTTCGCGTTCAACGTCGACCCGGATCTCTCACACTACGATTTCATAATACCGTGCGGCATGAGTGATACTCCCGTCACTTCCATCGCCGCGATTCTGGGAGAGGCTCCTTCAATGAAGGCAGCGCGCGACGTCGTCGTGGAGTCGTTTGCGGAAGTGTTCGGGATGGATCTCTCCTGTTGAGGTGTGAGTTCCGATCCCAAGCGTGCCAGACACATTTTTTTCAATTGGATGACGATTTTTGGCAACTTTCGCGCCAGGCGTCCGATTAAGGAGGGTGAAGAAGGAGCGCACATGGCAAGAAGACCAAGAAGGTGGCGTCCCGACGCCGTATACACAGAAGTCAAACGAACAGTGGACAGGCAGTTTCTGCTCAAGCCCACGCCCGAGGTGAGAAACCTCGTCGGCGCGTGTCTCGGCAGGGCCCAGGCGATGTTCCCGGTCAAAATCTACTGGGCTGTCGCCAACATCAACACCATGCAGCTCGGTCGCGCGCCGATGGACGACCACCCCAACGCCCTGGACAACATGTCGCGTTTCGACCAGCTCTTCTACGGGTTGCTTTCCCGCGAGATCAACAAACTCTGGGACCGCGAAGGACCGGTGTGGTCAACACGCAACAGAAGCGAGGAGTGCATCGAAGATAGAAGCGTTGAGCAGCAGCTCCTGTACGCGTTGACCAACCCGGTGAAGGACGGCCTGTGCGAAAAGGTTTCGAACTGGGAAGGTCTCACGCTGTTCGGGCAACTCGCGAGCGGCGAAGAGGAGCGTTTCTACCACATCGACTGGGTTCGGTGGTGGGACGAGGGCGGCAAGAAGAACAAGAAGCCCATTAGCGAATACAAGAAGTGGGTCACGGTGAAGCTCTCTCCTATTCCGAGTTGGGAAAGATACAGCGAGCACGAGCGACAGACGCTATTGCGAAAGCGTGTAAGTAAGGAAGAAGCCGATTTTGCAAAGGAGCGCAAGAAGGCGAAGCGCCCTGTAATGGACAGGTCAATGCGGGCGCGTATCGATCCTCGTGACAGGCCGAGAAACAAGAAGAAGAGCAGCCCGCAGCCCCTGTGTCACTCGTCGACAAAAGAAGCCTCGGATAAATACAAGATCAAATGGCGGGAGTTTCTCGTGCTTTTTCGCGAAGCTTCCGAAAAGTTTCTGTCCGGAATTTTCGACGTGGAATTCCCGGATGGTTCATTCAGGCCGCCGCTGATGACGGTGTGCGTCGCCGATTCGACGTGACGACCTCCTGCCGTCGTTTGTAACGCCCGCAAGTCATTCATTCTCGGTACTATCGAGTGTACCGGTGCGTTCCTAGTCCCGAAATCAGCAGTTCACGTATCCCTGAAATGGACTTGAAACGGCAAACCTCATGTCAGAGTGCGCGTGTTTGATCTCGATCCTGCGCCGAGCGCGTTTTCTTCACTCTTCATTTTCAATAATCTCAAATATCTCAAATGTGTCTGACTCGCTTGGGATCTGGTCAGGCCAGAATCCGGGTCACGCCAAGTCCTGCGAGGAGGAGCGCGGCGTTGATGCTTGCTTCGGTGCCGCCTATGGCGCAGAGGTAGAGGGTTCCCCATTCGGTCTTGATCGGGGCGATGGTGATGAGCTTGCCGACCCCACCCTCGTCGCGAACCCGCCCTTGCCAGAAATTGTTTCCCGGGGCGAGTTGGGGGCTCAGGGCGGCAATTTCCTCGCAGGGTTGTATGTGACCGGTTGCCACCACGGTGAGGCCCTGTTCCTCGGTCAGGATGAGGGTTGAGAAACGGGCCCTGCGCGCGGTCGCTTCGAGTTGTAGCTCCAGGGCTTCGTTTACATTGTCGCTGCGGTTGATTCGTCGTTCCTCGGACATCTCACCCTCCGTGTAGTTAATGTACACACATTGTAGCAGGATGACCTACACGGCGCAAGATTTGTTTTTCAAGTGTTTTTCAAGAGAATCCGATGGTAGCAAAGGACCGTGCGCTTCTCGTCGTTGTCCCACAGGTGGAGGGAGTTGCCCTTGCAGCGATTCCACTCGCCGCAGTTGATGCAGTCATCGGTCTTCATCCAGTCCCTGTTGCGGAAACGCTCGAACCGCTCCTCCCAGACCGCGAGGAAGTCGTCGTCCCGGATATTGCCCTGGACGAGATCCCTGGTGATGTTGGGACAGGCGCTGATGGCGCCGTCGCAGAGAACCGACCCGATACAGATCCCGGCGCGACAGAAGTACGGCTCATTTCTTACAGCGTGATCCACGGCGGCGGGGAGATAGCCCTCGCAGCTGAAGTCCAGCGTGAATCCGGTGCCCTCGAGTCTGGTCCTGGTGTCACGGATCCAGCCGAGCAGCTCCACGAGCTGTTCGTCGGTGAGGAGCAGCTCCTCGTTGTCCTTTGCCCGGCCCTTTGGAAAGATGGAAAAGATTCGCCATCGTCTGACGCCTGCGTCTTGCAGGATCTCCAGCACGTCGGGCAACTGTGAGAGATTGCGTGGGTTGGCGCAGGTGACCACGTCGAGAAAACGGATGGGTTGTTTCGCCAGGATCCGGAGGCCCGCCACGGCCCGGTCGAAGGATCCCGGGACGCCCCGCAACCAGTCATGGGAGTCGCGCACTCCGTCGAGGCTCACGGTGATGCTTGAGATGCCGCGATCGACGAGCGTGGCGACGGTTCGATCACCGAGTAAATAGCCATTGGTGACCATTCCATAGGGAAAGCCGTGCTCGTTTATCGCGTCGAGGATTCGTGGCAACTCCGGGTGGCACAGGGGTTCGCCGCCGGTGATGACGAGGAACAGCTCCTTCTTCTTCTTGAACCGTGCGCCCAGGTAGTGGATGAAATCGATCCATTCATCCGTGGTCAATTCCCCAGGTCGCGCCTGCCTGCCGCAATCGCTTCCGCAATGCAGGCAGTTGAGGTTGCACCGCTGGGTTATCTCAAAGAAGAGATATCGGAGGGGGTGGACGGTGGTTTCCAGGCGGCGGTAGATCGGGTGGGCCGCCCGGCGAAGAGCGCCCGAAAAGCGAGATTCGGACAAGGCTCAATCCAGGGGGTGGAGGAGCTCCACGATAGTCTCGTCGAGCGTGTCGTCGAACTGCACTGTTTTTGAGGCGAACTCGCCGTTTTCCGCGCCGTCGACGTCCTCGAAAAGGAGGCTATCGCAGGGATTGTCGTCCGTGTACCAGAGCTCGAAGTGGCCGTCCCCGGGGAGTGAGTAGGTGGAATCGATCACGTTGTCGCCGCCGTCCACGTATCCGGACGCCACGCAGCTCACCTTGATCTGAGCGATACTTGCGCCGTTCATGGCGTTGACCACTCTTCCCGTTGCGCTCAACTGGTTGGCGCCGCCGCCGGCGTCGCTGATCTCGTAGTAGCCGCCGTAGCACGCGGCAATGAAAACCGGAATGGCGAAGGTGAAGAACCAGAGGAACGGTCTGGCGATGATCTGCCCCAGGGTCTTGCCCTTTTTCTTCATTGTTTCAGTCATGCTTTGAATCCTATCATTTTTTTCCCCACCGTGCTCAGTCCTCGCACGTGGTCGTGTCGTCGTTGCCGTGAATATCGATTGTGCCGGTGAAGCCCGTGAGGAGGATCCTGTCGATGAGATCGTCCGCCTCGCACGTTGGGAAGGCGACATTGTTGGAGATTTCCAGGAGATTCCCGTCGAGTGCGAGAAGCTTGTCCAGCCCATCGATATCCTCGAGTGCCGGGTTCAATGTTATCCGCAGATCGCCGCCTATGAATAGCAGGCTGTCGCTTCCCTCGAGGCTCTCGAGGGAGTCGTTTGCGGAAACCACCAGACTGCCGCCGATATCGATAAGAGAGGTGAGGTGATTGAGATCCCACAGGCTGTTGTTGTCGGAGATGTAGAAGTTGCCCTCCACTTCCATCAGGCTGTCGAGCCCCTGTAGAGAGGTCAGGTTGTCGTTGTGTTCGATCCTGAGATCACCTCCGACGGTCATCAGGTCGTGCAGGGGATAGAGGTTTGTGAATTCGCCGTAGTTTACGTGGAGGTTGCCTTGGATGTAACGGCAGCCCTGGAGATTTTGCATGTCGTATATTTGCTGCACCACCACGTCTCCGGGCCAGAATCCGTCCACGCAGCCGGTGAAGTCCGTGTCGGAGTCCGTGTCGGAATCCGGGTCGTAGTAGTGCGAGTCGCCGTCATCCATGTCGTCGTCGCCTCCGAAAAGCCAGAAACAGCCCGAAGACAGGGCTCCCGTGATGAGCATGGTCATGATTGTAATGAATATTGTTTTGAAAGGTTTCATTGTCTTTTTTCTCCAGATAAAAATACCGACCTGCCGAACAGGTCGTAATATAAGCAGCGTTCGTGCCAAAACGTACCATACCGTAAAAATTGGATAATTTGTATATCGGTTCCCCTCATGTGTGGTGCGTTTGCGACAATGCCGGTCGGTTTGTGATCTATTTGTCGATCAAATCCTTGAGGCTGGTCAGCAGCGCGAGGGCTTCGAGGGGAGTGACCCGATCCAGGTTGATATCAGATAGCACGCGCTCCACCTCGGAGGGTTTTGATGGGTTGAACAGATCGAGCTGGGATTCGTCCGATCTCGTGGCGCTCCTGGGCATGCCCGCCGGGGCCGGACGCTCTTCGTCGAGGCCCGATAGCACGTCTCTGGCCCGTTGCACGACCACCTCCGGAAGTCCGGCCATTGCGGCCACGTGGATCCCGAACGATCGGGATGTTCCCCCCTCGACCAGCGTTCGCAAAAATACCACTTCGTCGCCGTATTCACGCGCGGCCACGTGGTAGTTTGCGGCGTGCGCCTTGAGGTTGGCCAATTCCACGAGTTCGTGAAAGTGGGTCGCGAACATGACCTTGCAGCCCACCGAGTCATGCAGGTATTCGCCCACGGCCCACGCGATGGACAGCCCGTCGTGAGTGCTGGTGCCCCGTCCCACCTCGTCGAGGATCACAAGGCTGTCGCGGGTGGCCCCGCGCAGGATGGCCGACGTTTCGTTCATCTCCACCATGAACGTCGAGGCGCCCCGCGCGATGTTGTCAGAGGCGCCGACCCTGGTGAACAGGCGGTCGCACACGGAGACGCGCGCCCTGCTCGCGGGGACGAACGAGCCCATCTGCGCCAGGATCACTATCAGCGCCACCTGTCGCATGACCGTGGATTTCCCCGCCATGTTGGGGCCGGTGATGATGAGTAATCGCTCGCCTTCGGGATCGAGCTTGATATCGTTGGGGACGAATGGGTTGTCCGTCTGCATTGCTTCCACGAGGGGGTGGCGGCCGTTCCCGATGTCGATCACCCCGTCCGTATCTACGTCCGGTCTCACCAGTTCACGCACGCGGGCGATCTCGGCCAGGGCAGCGGCGCAATCGATCTCGGCGACCCGGGCGGCGAGGGCCGACAGGCGGGAGACGTGGGCGGATAGATCGGTCACCAGCGCCGCGAAGAGACTCTGCTCCAGTTCCCTGCGGCGCTCGTCCGCCGTGAGCACCTTTGCCTCCCACTCCTCAAGCTCGGGGGTGATGAAGCGCTCTCCGTTGACCAGTGTCTGCTTGCGGATGTAGTCGTCCGGCACGAGTTTGAGGTTGGCCTTGCTGACCAGGATGAAGTAACCGAAAACCTTGTTGAAGGAGACTTTGAGGGAGCTGATGCCGGTGCGCTTCCGCTCCCTTGTTTCGAGGGACGCGATGAAGTCCTTGGCCGTGGCGGCAGTCTGGGTCAGTTCGTCGAGGGTTTCATCGAAACCTGCCCTGAAGACTCCGCCGTCCTTCAGGCCGACCGGGGGCTCGTCGACCAGCGCCGTCGACAGGGATTCGCACAGATCCTCGACCCGATCCAGACCGGGCCCGAGGATATCTCCGGAGTTCGTCGTCAGGCGGGAGGCGAGCAGGTCGTCAAGATCGGGGATGGTCGAGAGGGAACCGCGCAGCACGCCGAGATCCCTGGGGGTGACGGCTTTCATGCCGATGCGCGCAGCGAGGCGCTCGATGTCCGCTATTCTGGTCATCGCTTCCAGGACATCGTCGCGGAAGGCGGCATCCCGGTAGAAGAGATCCACCCGATCGAGCCGACGTCGGATGGCGGCAACGTCGCAAAGGGGATAGTTGATCCACCGGCGCAGAAGACGCCCTCCCATTCCGGTGCGGGTGCGATCCAGGAACCAGAGAAGGGAGCCCCTCTTCTCTCCCTCGCCGGTCCGGACGAGCTCCAGATGGGATTTGGTGGCCTCGTCGATGATCATGTGATCGGTGACATCGTACGGGACGAACCGGTGCACCGGCAGGATGTCTTTCGGTCGTGTGGATTGCACGTAGGCCACAGCCGCGCCGGCTGCCCGGGCGAGGAGATCGTCCGTGGAAAAGATCCGGTCCGCTTCTTCCTGTCCGAGCCCATCTTGAAGCACGTCGGCCGCGTTCTTTTCCTCAAAGAGATCATCGTCCCCCACGGTGACGTAGCAGCGTGGGAGGAGCGAACCGATGTCCGCGAGGGATTCCTTGAATTGCGCGGGGATCAGAATTTCCCTGGGCTCCAGTCGATAGATCTCGGAAGCCAGGGCGCCGATTCCGTTGACTCGCGTCCCCCGAAACTCGAAGGTGGAAGCGTCGATGACCGCCACAGCGGCGGAGACAGTGCCGGATTTACCGTCGCCCGACGGGAGCACCGCAGCGAGGAAGTTGTTGGCCTTTGTGTCCAGATTTTCCTCGTCGAGCACCACCCCCGGAGTGATGACGCGCACCACCTCCCGCTTCACCAGCCCCTTCACCTTGGAGGGATCTTCCATCTGGTCGCAGACGGCCACCTTGTGACCCTGGTCGATGAGGCGAGCTATGTACGAGAGCGCCGCGTGATGGGGCACGCCCGCCATGGGGATTGGATCGGGATCGTTCTTGTTGCGGCTGGTGAGGGTCAGGTCGAGAGACTGCGCCGCGATGACCGCGTCCTCGAAGAACATCTCGTAGAAATCGCCCATTCGATAGAACAGGATGGCGTCCGGGTATTGGTCCTTGACCGACATGTACTGCCGCATCATCGGCGTGGACGATGGGTCCTTCTTGGGGGTGTTCTTCTGTCTGGCCATCGGTGCGGGTTTATACCACGGCCCGGTGGTCCCGGTAAGTAGGCGGTTGACTTTGAAATGCAAAGATATATACTGGTATATACCATCTTGGTAACAGGGAGGGAACGAGGCTATGGACGCGATTGCAAAACTGTTCATCAACGGAAGATCTCAGGCCGTTCGACTGCCCAAGGCGTTTCGATTCAAAGGCTCTGCGGTGAAGATACGCAAGGAGGGAGACAAGGTCGTCCTGGAACCGCTTGAGCAACGCAGCTGGCCGTCGGAATTTTGGGATGTGTTTGACCCCGATCCAGACTTCAAGACACCCGAGGCATTGATCGCCTCGGAGGTAGATCTCGACTGAGATGTTTCTGCTCGATACGAACATTCTCAGCTATTGGATGCGAGGAGACTCGGCTCTCATCGCCCGAATCAAGCGACACTCACCATCCGAATTGGCCATCTCGGCGATCAGCCTGG